>NZ_JBHTSF010000108.1:0-30610 GCF_042795295.1 Streptomyces sp. NPDC056486 | reverse complement strand
CGCCGCCCCCCCGCTCCCCCCCCGCGGGCGGGGTTTTTTATCCCCCCCCGCGCGCGGTCTGCGGCGCGGGGGTCGGGGGCGGAGCCCCCCAGGTAGGCCCGGGGCGCAGGCACGCCACGCGGCGGAGCCGCAATTGATACAGCCGGGAAGGGGCGGGGTCGGGGAAGATCACGGCTTCGCGCCACGCGCCTTCAGCAGATCCGCCATCAGCTCGATCTCCGACTCCTGCGAGTCCACCATCCCTTGCGCGAGCCGGAGTTCGACCCCCACCTCGCACCGGTCGACGCACCCTTCGGCCATATGGATCCCGCCCTTGTGGTGCTTGGTCATCAGCTGCAGGTAGCGCACCTCGGCCGCACGGCCGTTCAGCTTCCCCAGTTGCTTCAGCTCCGTATTGGTCGCCATCCCGGGCATCAGGGCGCCGTCCTTGCCCGGCGGCATGTCACCCATCCCCATCCACTCCATCGGGGCCCCCGCCGGCACCTTCGGCAGCTCCCAGAGGTCGAGCCAGCCCAGCAGCATGCCCCGCTGGTTCGCCTGCGTCTGGGCGATGTCGTACGCGAGGCGCCGGATCTCCTCGTCCTTCGTGCGGTCGCGCACGATGTACGACATCTCCACGGCCTGCTGGTGATGTGTCGCCATGTCCCGGGCGAAGCCCGCGTCGGCCGACTCCGTGGACGGGGCGGATGTGCCGGACGAGCCGGACGAGGAGGCGACCGCGACGGTGATCCCGCCGCCGGCCACGACCACCGCCGCGGCGGCCCCCACGGCCCAGCAGGTACGCCGCCTCACTTGGCCTTGCCACCCGTGCAGGCGGCTCCCGGCTCAGGGGTCTGCTTGCCCTGTACGTAGGTGGAGAAGAAGGAGTCGACCTTCGGGTCGGCCGCGCCGGTCACCGTGCGCTGGTGGCCCCAGGCCGACAGCATGACCGGGTCCTTCTGGTCCTTGACGGGACTCATCAGGGAGTACGGCGTCTGCTTGACCTTCGCTTCCAGCTTCTTCAGGTCGGCGTCCTTCGCCTTGTCGTTGTACGTCACCCAGACCGCGCCGTGCTCCAGGGAGTGCACGGCGTTGCGCTCGGGGAGCTCGTCCTTGTAGACGTCGCCGTTGCAGTTCATCCAGACCTGGTCGTGGTCGCCGCCCACCGGCGGGGTCATCGCGTAGCTGACGTCCTTGGTGACGTGGGTGCGGCCCAGCTTCTTCGCGTCCCAGACCTTCTCGCCGTCAGCGGTCGTCTTGAACGTCGGCGCGGACTTCCCGTCGGAGGCGGCCGTGTCGGAATCGTCGGCCTTCTGGAAGAGGACGACACCGCCCACGGCGAGCGCGGCGACCACCACCGCGCTGAGCGTGATCGTGATGACGCGGCCACGGCGATCGCGTGCGCGCTCGGCCTTGCGCATCTCGTCTATCCGGGCCTTGCGAGATGCGGTGCTCGTGTTCTTGGCGGAACCCATGAGTGTGTCCTTCGGCGTAAAGGGCGGGACGCGCGTGGCGGAACATGCGGAACGTGCGGAACATGGTGGAGCGGTTCGCTGATCGTAATGGGCGATCCCGGCGGGCTGTAGGGGCAGTCCGGACCGCCCGCTGTTACGGCCGCGCCGATCAGCAGGCACTATGGGCACAGGGCGGCACATGGCCCGCAACGTGCTCGAAACCGTGTGGTGGGATGCTCATGTGCCCCGATGTGTCCCCAAGCGCGGACATGGCGCGGAAACAGCGCGGACGCAGGTGGCCTGACCAGCAAGGATGGGTGGAAGCGGAAGATGGACAAGCAGCAGGAATTCGTGCTCCGAACTCTCGAGGAGCGCGACATCCGGTTCGTACGCCTGTGGTTCACGGACGTCCTCGGTTTCCTGAAATCGGTCGCGGTGGCTCCGGCCGAGCTGGAGCAGGCCTTCGACGAAGGCATCGGCTTCGACGGCTCGGCGATCGAGGGATTCGCCCGGGTGTACGAGTCGGACATGATCGCCAAGCCGGACCCGTCGACGTTCCAGGTCCTGCCCTGGCGCGCGGAGGCCCCCGGCACCGCCCGCATGTTCTGCGACATCCTCATGCCGGACGGCTCCCCGTCCTTCGCGGACCCGCGCTACGTCCTCAAGCGCGCCCTCGCCAAGACCTCCGACCTCGGCTTCACCTTCTACACCCACCCCGAGATCGAGTTCTTCCTCCTCAAGGACAAGCCGCTCGACGGCACGCGCCCCACCCCGGCCGACAACTCCGGCTACTTCGACCACACCCCGCAGAACGTCGGGATGGACTTCCGCCGCCAGGCGATCACGATGCTCGAATCCATGGGCATCTCGGTCGAGTTCAGCCACCACGAGGGCGCGCCGGGCCAGCAGGAGATCGACCTCCGTTACGCGGACGCGCTCTCCACCGCCGACAACATCATGACGTTCCGCCTGGTCATGAAGCAGGTCGCGCTTGAGCAGGGGGTCAATGCGACCTTCATGCCGAAGCCGTTCTCCGAGCACCCGGGCTCGGGCATGCACACGCACCTCTCCCTCTTCGAGGGCGACCGCAACGCCTTCTACGAGTCCGGCTCCGAGTACCAGCTCTCCAAGGTGGGCCGCTCCTTCATCGCGGGCCTCCTGAAGCACGCCGCCGAGATCTCCGCGGTCACCAACCAGTGGGTGAACTCCTACAAGCGCATCTGGGGCGGCTCCGAGCGCACGGCGGGCGCGGGCGGCGAAGCCCCCTCGTACATCTGCTGGGGCCACAACAACCGCTCCGCGCTGATCCGCGTCCCGATGTACAAGCCCGGCAAGACGGGCTCGGCGCGGGTCGAGGTCCGCTCGATCGACTCGGGCGCGAACCCCTACCTGACGTACGCGGTCCTGCTCGCCGCCGGCCTCAAGGGCATCGAGGAGGGCTACGAACTCCCGCCGGGCGCCGACGACGACGTATGGGCCCTGAGCGACGCCGAACGCCGCGCGATGGGCATCGAGCCGCTCCCGCAGAACCTGGGCGAGGCGATCGCCCTGATGGAGCGCAGCGAACTGGTCGCCGAGACGCTGGGCGAGCACGTCTACGACTTCTTCCTCCGGAACAAGAAGCAGGAGTGGGAGGAGTACAGGTCAGAGGTGACGGCCTTTGAGCTGCGGAAGAACTTGCCGGTGCTGTAGAGCCCCTTCGGGGGGCGCGGGGAACTGCGCGAGCAACCGCAAAAAAAGCCGCAGACGCATGTGCCGGGCAACCTGGCAGATGCGTCTGCGGCTTTTCACCGTGCTGAGCGGCGCAGCTAAGGGGCGCTGACGATCGCCGCCCGCAAGGGCGTGTCCGCCCGGACGCGGTACTCCTGGATCGCCCAGCCATTACCGTCCGGGTCCTTGAAGTACATGAAGGTCCCGCCGTCCTGCGGCGCGTGCGCCACCGGCTCGGTGATCTCCAGGCCGCGCGCGGTCAGCTCGTCGTGCGCCGCCTTCGCGTCGGCGACGCAGAGCTGGAGGCCCTGGTAGGAACCGGGGGCCGGGGTGGGGCCGTCCATCGTCTCCCAGAGGGTGTCGGCGAGGGCGATGGAACAGCCGGAGCCCGGCGGGGTCAGCTGGACGATGCGCATGCCCGGCATGACCTCCTGGTCGATGTCGACGTGGAAGCCGAGCTTGTCGCGGTAGAACTCCTTCGCCCGGTCGATGTCACTGACGGGGAGCGGGATCACCTCGAGTGTGTATTCCATGGGCCGAGTACACCAGGCGCGGGGTGCACCGGCCAGCCGTTGGATTCGGACATCTCACCCCGGAGCCGAATTCACGCGAACCGCCACCGCGTCTGGCTGAACGGCTCGCCCTTGCCGAAGCCGAAGGCGGTGCGGGGGGCCACCTCGAAGACGTACGCGTGGCCAGGACCGTGGTGGAAGCAGCCGTCCCGCACCTCGTAGTGCCAGAAGCTGCCGTACTTCTCCTCCCACGCCACCGCCAGGCGCCGCAGCCTCTCCTCGTCGGTGATCCGGACCGCGGCGCCCTCGACGACCAGGTCGTAGCCCTTGTCCCAGAGGTTGACGCCCGTGGTCAGCACGACCTCGGGGTTGGCCGCCACGTTCCGTGCCTTGCGCTCCTCGGGGCCCGTGCAGAAGTGCAGCGCCCCGTCCAGCCAGACCGTCGGCAGCGGTGTGACGTGCGGGCGGCCGTCGGGGCGTACGGTCGAGATCCAGAAGAGCTCGGCCCCCTTGAGCTGCCGCAGGGCATCGGGCCACGGGGTCGCTACAGCCCCCGCACTGCTGTACCGGGCATCCAGTTCTGTACGAGGTTCCTTGCTCGGCATGGTCCGCCTCCAGGCGTCGCCACCAATGCTCCCGTCCAAGGATGGACCGCGCACGCGGGCAGAACTCATCGGTCAGGCCGTACGCTCGGGCTAGGAGTGATCGAACGGAGGCGCGGGGATGACGGTGCCGCAAGGGCGCAGAAGCAGTATGTTCACGCGGCTGCTGCGGCATGGCTTCACTGATCCGTCCGCCGCCGAGCGGTTGCTCGGGGCTCCCGAACTGTCCTCGGTGCGGACCGACCCGGTGCTGCTCGACGCCCTGAGCGCCGCCGCCGACCCGGACCTGGCCCTTCTCGGTCTCCTGCGCCTCGTCGAGGGTCAGCCCGACGACATCAGCCGCCGGGAGCTGCTCGACACCCTGGTCAGCGCCAAGCCGCTGCGTGACCGGCTGCTCGGCGTGCTCGGCGCCTCCGAGGCCCTGGCCGATCACCTGGCACGGCACCCCGGGGACTGGCAGGCCCTGGTCACGTACGAGCTGGCCGACCTGCACCCCGGTGTCGAAGAGTTCGAGCGCGGCCTGGCGGACGCCACCGACCCGGTCTCGCTCCGCGTCTCCTACCGCCGCTGCCTGCTCGCCATAGCGGCACGTGACGTCTGCGGAACGACGGACGTCGCCGAGGCGGCTGCCGAGCTCGCGGACCTCGCGACGGCGACCCTGCGCGCCGCGCTCGCCATGGCCGGGGCGGCGGCCCCGGCGGACGCCGCGCAGTGCAGGCTCGCGGTCATCGCGATGGGCAAGTGCGGTGGCCACGAGCTGAATTACGTGTCGGACGTCGACGTCATCTTCGTCGGTGAGGCGGTGGACGGCGCCGACGAGGGCGCGGCGATCCAGGCCGCCACCCGGCTCGCCTCGCACATGATGCGGATCTGCTCGGAGACCACGGTCGAGGGCACCATCTGGCCGGTCGACGCCAACCTCCGCCCGGAGGGCCGCAACGGCCCCCTGGTGCGCACCCTCAGCAGCCACCTCGTCTACTACCAGCGCTGGGCCAAGACCTGGGAGTTCCAGGCGCTGCTCAAGGCCCGCCCGGTGGCCGGGGACCTGGCCCTCGGCGAGGAGTACGTCACCACGCTCGCGCCCCTCGTCTGGCACGCGGCCGAGCGCGACAACTTCGTGCCCGACGTGCAGAAGATGCGCCGCCGGGTGGTGGAGAACATCCCGGCGGGCGAGGTCGACCGCGAGGTGAAGCTGGGTCCCGGCGGTCTGCGGGACGTCGAATTCGCCGTACAGTTGCTGCAGTTGGTGCACGGCCGCGGCGACACCTCGATCCGTAGCGGTTCGACCCTGGTGGCCCTGGAGGCGCTCGCGGCCGGCGGTTACGTGGGGCGCGTGGACGCGGTCCAGCTGGACGACGCATACCGCTTCCTGCGCTCCCTGGAGCACCGCATCCAGCTGTTCAAGATGCGGCGCACCCACCTGATTCCCGAGGACGACGCGGACCTGCGGCGCATCGGCCGCTCCCTCGGCATGCGGATGGAGCCGATCACCGAGCTGAACCGTGCGTGGAAGCGGCACACCTCGGTGGTGCGCCGCCTGCACGAGAAGCTCTTCTACCGCCCGCTCCTGGACGCTGTCGCTCAACTCGCCCCTGTCGAAACCCGGTTGAGTACGGAGGCGGCCCGCGCTCGTCTGGTGGCCCTCGGCTACCACGACCCCGCCGCCGCCCTGCGCCATCTGGAGGCGCTGGCGTCGGGCGTCACCCGCAAGGCGGCGATCCAGCGCACCCTGCTCCCCGTGCTGCTCGGCTGGTTCGCGGACTCGGCGGACCCCGACGCGGGCCTCCTGAACTTCCGCAAGGTGTCCGACGCGCTCGGCAAGACCCCCTGGTATCTGAGGCTCCTGCGCGACGAGGGCGCGGCGGCCGAAAACCTGGCCCGCGTCCTGTCCGCCGGACGCCTGGCCCCGGACCTCCTCATGCGTGCCCCCGAAGCGGTGGCCCTGCTCGGCGACCTGCGCGGCCTCGACCTGCGCGACCGCGCCCACCTGGAACAGGAGGTCCTGGCCGCGGTGGGCCGCGCGGACGGCGCCGAGAAGGCGGTGACGGCGGCGCGAGGCGTCCGCCGCCGCGAGCTGTTCCGTACGACGGCGGCGGACATCATCGGCTCGTACGGCACGGAGGAGAGCCCCGTGGCGGCTGATCCGGGCGCGCTCCTCGACCGGGTGGGCGACGCGGTCTCCGACCTCACGGCGGTGACGATCGCGGGGACGCTGCGTGCGGTGGTCCGCGAGGGCTGGGGCGACACGCTGCCGGTGCGGTTCGCGGTGATCGGCATGGGCCGCTTCGGCGGCCACGAACTGGGCTACGGCTCGGACGCGGACGTCCTCTTCGTCCACGAGCCGCGCGAGGGCGTCGGGGACCACGAGGCGGCCAAGGCGGCAGCCCAGGTGGTGTCGGAGATGCGCAGGCTCCTCCAACTCCCGAGTGCGGACCCGCCGTTGCTGATCGACGCGGACCTGCGCCCGGAGGGCAAGAGCGGCCCCCTGGTACGGACGCTCGCCTCGTACGAGGCCTACTACCGCCGCTGGTCCCTGATCTGGGAGTCCCAGGCGCTGCTACGGGCCGAACCGGTCGCGGGTGACGCCGAGTTGGGCCAGGCCTTCATCGACCTCGTGGACCCGCTGCGCTATCCGGCGGAGGGCCTCGGCGACGACGCGGTCCGCGAGATCCGCCGCCTGAAGGCCCGCATGGAGGCGGAACGCATGCCGCGCGGGGCCGACCCCACCCTCCACACAAAACTGGGCCGCGGCGGCCTCTCGGACGTCGAGTGGACCGTCCAGCTCATGCAGCTGACCCACGGCTGGGTCGAACCGGGCCTGCGCACGACCCGCACCCGGCAGGCCCTCGCGGCGGCCTGCGCGGCCGAGCTGATCCCGACCGAGGACGCGGCGATCCTGGACGAGGCATGGGTCCTGGCCGCACGCGTGCGCAACGCGGTGATGCTGGTGCGCGGCAGGGCGGGCGACACGTTCCCGTCGGACGGGCGTGAACTGGCCGCCGTGGGCCGGTACTTGGGGTACGACCCCGGGCACGTGGGGGACATGCTCGACGACTACCGGCGGACGACGCGCAGGGCGCGGGCCGTGATGGAGGAACGGTTCTACGGGGCGTAGACGGCCCTCAGCGCCTCAGTACCTCACTGCCTCAGTGGGGGAGTGATGCCCAGAAGCGGCGCAGCACATCCGCTCCCCGTTCGGGGTCCTGGAGCATCCAGTAGTGGGTGAGGCCGTCAAGTTCGGTCAGTTGAGCCCCGAGCCGTTCGGCCATGTCCCGGTCCCGCGCGGGCTGCGCCATGGAGTCACCGGTCGGGGCCAGTATCAGTCCCGGGGCGGCGGCGGGACGGTCGAAGTCCTTGCCCCAGTCGGCGTGGAAGTTGGGCCAGGCCGAGCGGTAGAGCGCCAGGATGGCGGCGCTCATCTCCTCGTCGTGGACCTCGTCGATCTCCTTCGCGAGGTCGGCGCCCAGACCCCGTGGGCGCAGGAGATCGCCGAAGGTGGGGCCGCTGCTCGTAGGTGACTTGCGCAGTCCGGCGAGCGACTCCTCACCCTCCGGGCTCTTCTGCCAGTAGGTGGCCGCCTCGTGCCACTGGTAGTCGGGGTGCCAGCCGTGGGCGACGTCGGACACCCAGCTGCGTACCGGCACGTCGTAGGCGGAGACGACCCGCATCGTGAGGTGGCCGCCCCAGTCATGGCCGACGATGTCGACCGGCCCCTCCACGGCGCGCAGTTCGTCGGCGAGCCAGGCCGCGTACGTCTCCTTGTCCCGCACATGGGCCGGGCGGGGGCTGCCGAAGCCGGGCAGCCGCAGGGCCACGGTCGGCTGCTCGATCCGTTGCCGGACGTCGTTCCAGATGGTCGGTGTCTCCGGCACTCCGTGCACGAATACGACGGTCATGGCTGCTCCCGCTACGGTGGAGGGTGAAGTGGATTAGCTATCCATTTCACCGTAACACCAACCTGATAACCTATCCACCTAGTGTCGTGAGGGACGGGGGAGAGCGTGAGGGAGGAAGAATGCGGGCCGACGCCGTACGGAACAGGCAGAGGATCTTCGACGAGGCCCACAGCGCCATCACGGCCGGGGAGATCACACTCACCCTCAACGAGCTCGCACACCGGTCAGGCGTAGGAGTCGGCACGGTCTACCGGCTCTTCCCGACCCAGCGGGCGATGCTGGAAGCCGTCCTGGAGGAATCGGTCCGCGGCCTCATCGGCGTGGCGGCCGAGGCCGAGCAGCACCCGGAGCAGCACCCGGAGCCCGTACAGGCCCTGGTCGAGTTCCTCCACGCGGCACTCTCGGCCGCCCTCGCCCAGCCCGGCCTCATCGACATCCTGATCACCGAGACCGACGAGACGGACTCCCTGCGCCAGGCCAAGGCCGAACTGGGCGCAGCCGCTTCCCGCCTGCTCGCACGCATTCACCCGGCGCCCGCGCTCACCGGCGAGAACCTGCTGAAGCTCCTGTGCGGACTGATCCACGCCGTCAACGAGCACCCGGCGGACCGGCAGCCCGCCGCGATCGACGCCTACCTCCGCATCCTCCGGGCGGGCCTCACGCCCAGCCCCGCCCCGTAGGCGCCGCCCGTCGGCTCACGCCCGCGTCGCGCGCAGGGCTCCGCTCAGGCCTCGGCTTTGGTGTCGGCCTTGCCCTTGGCCGAATGGGCCGGAGCCTCGCCCTCCCGCAGCGCCACCTCGCGCGCCAGCCGGTACGGCATCGCCCCGTACCAGAGCCACGCCACCGCGAACCCGAACGCCAGGCAGATCATGCCGCCCACCGCGTCCAGCCAGAAGTGGTTGGCGGTGGCCACGATCACGATCAGGGTCGCCGTGGGGTAGAGCAGGCCGAGCACCTTCACCCACGGCACCGAGGCCAGGGCGAAGATCGTCAGGCCGCACCACAGGGACCAGCCGATGTGCATCGACGGCATCGCCGCGTACTGGTTCGACATGTGCTTGAGGTCGCCCGAGGCCATGGAGCCCCAGGTCTGGTGGACGAGGACCGTGTCGATGAAGTCATGGCCGTTCATCAGGCGCGGGGGCGCCAGGGGGTAGAGGTAGTAGCCGAGCAGGGCCACGGCCGTCGTCGCGAAAAGCGCCGTGCGTGTCGCCGCATAGCGTCCCGGATGCTTGCGGAACAGCCAGATCAGGACACCGAGCGTCACCACGAAGTGCAGTGTCGCGTAGTAGTAGTTCATGCCGACGATGAGCCAAGTCACCGAGTCCACCGCGTGGTTGACGCTCTGTTCCACGGCGATCCCGAGGTGCTGCTCGACCTTCCAGATCCAGTCGGCGTTGTGCAGGGCCTGTGACTTCTGTTCCGGCACCGCGTTGCGGATCAGGGAGTACGTCCAGTAACTGACCGCGATCAGCAGGATCTCGAACCAGAGCCGGGGGCGCCGCGGCGCGCGAAGGCGACGCAGGAGATTGCGCCCATTGCGGCCATCTTGCTCGCCCGCGATGGGTGATGTGGTGGGCCTCTTCCGGCCTTCCAGTGTCGTCACAGTCATCTCACCCATAGGCACAGAGTCTGCCAGATACCGACGTTCCGCCCGATCATCCCAAGGTCTGGTTCAGGCCGCATTCTCTACGCCCTACGGACGAGTGCATCCCCGAGGGGAAGAAGCGGTTGAACCCCGAACGACCAGCTCCGGCATGAAGACGAATTCGCTGTGCGGGGCGGGCGTGCCGCCGATTTCCTCGAGGATCGTGCGTACCGCCGCCTGGCCCATCGACGGCACGGGTTTACGCACCGTGGTCAGGGGCGGGTCGGTGAACGCGATCAGGGGGGAATCGTCGAATCCCACCACCGAAATGTCGTCGGGGACCTCGAATCCGCGCTCCCGTGCCGTCCGTATCGCCCCCAGAGCCATCATGTCGCTCGCGCACACGATGGCCGTGCAGCCGCGGTCCATCAGTGCGGACGCCGCGGCCTGCCCGCCCTCCAGGGTGTACAGCGAATGCTGGACAAGATCGGCCTCGATCTCCTCGGGAGTCAGTGACAGGAGATCCTGCACCGTGCGTACGAACCCCTCGATCTTCCGCTGTACGGGAACGAACCGCTTGGGGCCCAGGGCGAGTCCGATCCGTGTATGACCCAGGGAGACGAGATGGGTGACCGCGAGGCGCATCGCCGCCCGGTCGTCCGGTGAGATGAAGGGCGCCTGCACCTTGGGGGAGAAGCCGTCGACGAGCACGAACGGCACACCCTGCGCGCGCAGCTGTTCATAGCGCTGCATGTCGGCGGAGGTGTCCGCGTGCAGGCCCGAGACGAAGATGATGCCGGAGACACCGCGGTCCACCAGCATCTCCGTCAGCTCGTCCTCCGTGGAGCCGCCCGGCGTCTGCGTGGCGAGAACCGGCGTATACCCCTGCCGGGTCAGTGCCTGCCCGATGACCTGGGCGAGCGCGGGGAAAATCGGGTTCTCGAGCTCCGGCGTGATCAGCCCGATCAGGCCCGCGCTGCGTTGGCGAAGACGCACCGGGCGTTCGTAGCCGAGCACGTCGAGTGCGGCAAGCACTGACTGGCGGGTGGCACCGGCGACGCCGGGCTTACCGTTGAGCACCCGGCTGACCGTCGCCTCGCTGACCCCCGCCTGCGCTGCGATATCGGCCAGTCGCGCGGTCACAGGATTGGACTGTACCGGTCACATCTCAGGCTGCCCACCAGACCGTTGAATCTGCCGCGAGGTTCGTCCCGGTGGCGCCGGGCGTCGTGTCCGCGCTGGACAGGAGCACGGTGCCGGGGGTGGGGATCGTGACGGGTACGGAGTTGAGGTTCACCGTGCAGACGAACGTGCCCCCTGCCGTGGCGCGGCGGAAGGACAGCACGCCTTGTGGGGCATCGAGCCACTCCACGTCGCGGCCCGCGCCGAGCGCGGGGTGCTCGCGGCGCACGGCGAGCGCGCCTCGGTAGAACTCCAGGGTCGATGCGGGGTCACCCTCCTGGGCCTCGACCGTGAGGTCCTTCCATCCTGCGGGCTGCGGCAGCCAGGTCGGGCCGCCCTCGACCGGGCCGAAGCCGAACGGCGCCCGCTGTCCGGACCACGGCATCGGCACCCGGCACCCGTCCCGCGTCCCGTCCTGCCCGGTGCTGCGGAAGAAGGCCGGGTCCTGGCGGACCTCGTCCGGCAGCTCGGTCACCTCGGGCAGGCCGAGCTCCTCGCCCTGGTAGATGTACGCCGATCCGGGCAGCGCCAGCATCAGGAGCGTGGCCGCCTTCGCACGGCGCAGGCCGCGCGCCGCGTCGCCGTCGGCGAAGCGGGTGCGGTGGCGTACGACGTCGTGGTTGGAGAGCACCCACGTGGCGGGCGCCTCGACGGCATTCATCGCTGTGAGCGAGCGGTCGATGACGGCACGCAGCGCGTCAGCGTCCCAACCAGTCGTCAGATACTCGAAGTTGAAGGCCTGGTGCAGCTCGTCCGGGCGCAGATACCGCGCGCTGCGCTCCACCGTGGGCGTCCACGCCTCGGCGACGGCGATCCGCTCGCCCGGGTACTCCTGAAGGATCCGCCGCCAGCTGCGGTAGATGTCGTGCACGCCGTCCTGGTCGAAGTAGGGGACGGCCTGCTTGCCGAGCAGCTTCACCTGCTCCTGGTGGCCGATGTCGGGCAGGTTCGCCGCCTTGACCAGGCCGTGGGCCACGTCGATACGGAAGCCGTCGACGCCGAGGTCGAGCCAGAAGCGCAGGATGGAGTGGAACTCCTCGTGCACCGCCGGGTGTTCCCAGTCGAAGTCGGGCTGCTCGGGCGCGAAGAGGTGGAGATACCACTGGCCGTCCGCGACGCGCGTCCAGGCCGGGCCGCCGAAGACGGACTCCCAGTCGTTGGGCGGCAGTTCACCGTCCTCGCCCTTCCCCTGCCGGAAGTGGAAGCGTTCGCGCGGCGGCGACCCCGGGCCCTCGTCCAGCGCCCGCTTGAACCACTCGTGCTGATCCGAGCAGTGATTGGGCACCACGTCGACGATCACGCGAAGGCCGAGTGCGTGGGCTTCCCGTACGAGGTCGGTGGCGTCCGGCAGGGTGCCGAACACGGGGTCCACCGCGCGGTAGTCGGCCACGTCGTACCCGGCGTCGGCCTGCGGGGACGCGTAGAAGGGGGAGAGCCAGACGGCATCCACGCCGAGCTGCTTCAGGTGGGGGAGGCGGGCGGTGACGCCCGGCAGGTCGCCCATGCCGTCGCCGTTCTTGTCGGCGAAGCTGCGCGGATAGACCTGATAGATGACGGCGTCGCGCCACCACTCGCGGCGCGCGGAGTCGTCGTACGAGGCGTCGGCGGCAGGGGCGGCGGTGACGTGCTGGGTCATGAAGTCCCTCAGTGGTCGGGGGATGTGCGGCTCTGGGGTGAACGCCCCGCGCGAGGCGAAGGTCACGAAGATGCCTTCCCACCCGGTGGGACGCTCGGCCGCGTACCGCGATCTGCTGAGGATCCGTGCGACCGGGCCCGCCTTCACCCTCCGTAGGCCGGACGAGGCGCGGCGGACGCCGTCTCTCGCACTGCCGGGAGGTGAGAAGAGGCCGGGGAGCGTCGCCGTGCGGCGCCCGGCGCTCACGCCGTCGTTCTCGACGCCACCCCTCAGAAACCGAAGCAGCAGGTCACGGAGGCGCCGGGCGCCGAGATGTACGCAGTGCCCCGAGCAGACCGAATCAGGAGATTGTACGGGCAAACAGGCCACGCACGCGGCGAGTTCGGTGACCTTTACCGTTCAGGGTCGCGCTGCCGCCGTCTTCTCCCGAGGTGAGCGGCAGGGCGCTAACTTGATGGGGCAGGCACCAGTCGGCCTGCCCCGTTCCGCGCCGAGGGGTCCCGCGTGAGCGTCAAGGGCAAGCAGGTGGGTACGGTCAGCACGGTCCTGGTGGTCGATGACGCGCCCGCCAGCAGGTACGCGCTGAGCGCGGTCCTGCGCAGGGCCGGATACCGTGTCCTGCTCGCCGCGAGTGCGAGCGAGGCGCTGATCGAACTCGACGTACGGATGCGGGCCGGGGACCTGCCGGACGTGGCGCTCGTGGATGTCGGCCTGCCCGACATGAGCGGCTACGAACTCTGCCGCCGTATGAAGCAGCTCCCCTCCATCGCCGCCATGCCCGTCGTCCACTTCTCGGCGGCCGCGCGCCCGCCCGCCGACCGGTGCCGGGGGCTCGACGCGGGAGGCGAGTCCTATCTGACGGTGCCTGCCGAACCCGAGGAGATCCAGGCGGTGGTACGGGCCGCCGCGCGCGGTGCCCGTGGCCGCAATGATGCCCAACTACGCGTCGGACGCCTTGCGTTGCTCGCCGGGGCGATCCTGGACGTGCAGTCGGCGCGCTGCCTCAATGAGCTGGCCGACGCGGGGGCCACGGGTACCGCGCGGCTGACCGACGGCCCCGCGGCGGTGTTCGTACTGGGAGAGGGCGGTGAGATTCACCGGGGGCTCTCCCGGCGCAGAGCCGCCGCTTCGCTGCCGGACCCCGGGGCGCACGAGGCGGTGGCCCGGCTGATGCGGCGCGTCATGTCGGGGCATACGGGCGTGCGCACCACGGTCGTGCCGACTCCGCTGTGGCCGGTGGGGTTCTTCCGTTCGGCGCGGGCCGACAGGCAGTGGCGTGACGGGACCCTTGAGGAGGCCGGCCTCGTCCTGGCCCGTCTGCGCGAAGGGCGCACGCTGGTGTGCCTCGCGACACCCGTGTACCAGGAGGATCCGGCCGGCGAGACGGGACACCTCATCGAGCGGCTCGCCCACGCCACCGCACTGGCCGCGGAGCCCCTGCTGATGTACGAGGAGGAGCGCCATATCGCGCTGACCCTGCAACGCAGCTTCCTGCCCTCGCAGTTGCCGGAGCTGCCCGGCGCGGATGTCGTCGTCCGCTACGAACCGGCGTCGCGGCAGGCGGAGATCGGCGGGGACTTCTACGCGGCGCTGCCCACCCCCGCCGGTGTCCTGACCGGCATCGGTGATGTCGTGGGGCACTCACTCGACGCGGCCACCGTGATGGTCGAGATCCGGCACGCCCTGCGCGCGTACTGCGTCGAGGACCCCGACCCCCGCGTACTCGCCCTGCGCCTCGACCGGATGCTGCAGCACTACCACCCGGGCGTGACGGCCACGATGTGCCTGACCCTGGTCGACCCGGCCACCGGGCGCACCCGGATCGCCAACGCGGGCCACATCCCGCCGCTCGTGGTGAGCGACGGGGGCACGGCCGCGTACGTCGGGGCGAGCGGGCCACTCATGGGGCTCGGCCTCGAGAGGCCGCGGCCGAGTGAGGTGGTCCTCGCGCGAAGCGATCGCCTGCTGATGGTCACGGACGGGCTCATCGAGACGCGCGGCACGGATCTCGCGGTGTCGATGGAGCAGCTGCGGGTCGCGGCAGCGGGCGCGCCGCGAGGCGTCGCCGACCTGTGCGACACGCTCCTCACGTGCTTCGGGCTCGAACGGGAGGACGACATCGCGCTGCTCGCACTGCGCAGGACGGGGTGAAGCGCCGGGCGGGACGGGTTGAGGTGCCGGGCAGGACGGGCTGAAAGAAACAGCCGCACGCACCTGTACCCACAGGCCTACCCGTCAGTACATTGACGCCATGTCTAATACGGCCATGTCGAATCCGCAGAGCCGGGAGCCGAGGCCCGTCGCGTCCGAGCACATACCGCTCAAGGCACGCAAAGTCTCCTTCTCCTGGGAGGACACCCCGCTCCACTGGGTGCCGGGCGATCCCTTCGCCACGCACACGATCAACGTGCTGCACCTGCTTCTTCCGGCTGGCGAACGCTGGTTCGTCCACGTGTACAAGCAGGTCCTGCCGTACATCCGTGACGACCGGCTCCGCGAGGACGTGATCGGCTTCATCGGCCAGGAGGCCATGCACGCGCAGGCCCACGACGAGGTCCTGCCGCACCTCAAGGAGCAGGGCCTCGACCCCACGCCCTACACCGCCCAGGTCGACTGGCTCTTCGAGAAGATGCTCGGCGACAGGACGCTGCCGCCCGGCAAGGCCCGCAAGTGGTGGCTGATGGAGCGCGTCGCGATGATCGCGGCCATCGAGCACTACACCGCCTTCCTCGGCAACTGGGTCCTGAACGCGGACGAACTCGACCGCAGGGGCGCCGACCCGACGATGCTCGACCTGCTGCGCTGGCACGGCGCGGAAGAGGTCGAGCACCGCTCCGTCGCCTTCGACCTCTTCATGCACGTCGACGGCAGCTACCGCCGCCGCACGCGGACCTGGGCGACGGCCTTCTCCGCCCTGGTCTTCCTCTGGCAGCGCGGCGCGCGCTTCTTCATGGAGAACGACCCGACACTGATCGGCGGCAAGGCGTCCTTCAAGGACTTCTACCAGGGCGGAAAGAAGGGCACGCTGCCCACGACGCCGGACATGATCCGCTCCATCCCCCGCTATCTGAGCCGCGCCTACCACCCCTCCCACGAGGGCAGCACCGCACAGGCCGTCGCCTACCTCGCCTCGTCCCCGGCGGCCACCGCAGCCGAAGCCGCGACGGAATCGCTGCCCGCGCCGAAGGGGGCGCACTGACATGCCCCGCATCCGCACCGTCCTGCTCGTCACGGGCGCGGCCCTGCTCGCCAAGCGGGCCATGCGCCGCCGCATCGACGCGTCCCCGCTGTGGCCGCTGCCCGCCCTGGAGGAGCCGGTCTCGGGCCGCCCGCGCTCGCGCGCCCTCCGCCTGGTCGTCACCCGGCACGAGACGGTCGCCGACGGCGTCGTACAACTGCGCCTGGAGGGCGAGAAGTTGCCCGCCTGGGAGCCGGGCGCCCATCTGGACCTGGTCCTGCCATCGGGCCTCGTCCGCCAGTACTCACTGTGCGGGGACCCCGAGGACACCTCCTCGTACACCGTCGCGACCCGCCTGATCGGCGAGGAGCAGGGCGGCCGCGGCGGTTCGCGCGAGGTGCACGAGCAGCTTCAGGAGGGGACGGAGGTGGAGGTGCGCGGCCCGCGCAACCGCTTCCCGCTGGCCGACGCCGAGACGTACGTCTTCGTGGCGGGCGGCATCGGCATCACCCCGATCCTGCCCATGCTGCGGGCGGTCGAGGCCGCGGGTCATGAGTGGCGGCTGCTGTACGGAGGGCGCTCCCGAGCCTCGATGCCGTTCCTGGAGGACGTGGAGAAACTGGCGGGCACGAGGGCGGGACGGCTCACGGTCGTCGCGGAGGACGAAGGTGGCCGACCGGACCTCGCCGCCTTCCTCGCGGACCTGGCCCCCTCCGCCGCGGTCCACGTCTGCGGCCCCGAGGGCCTGATGGAGGCGGTGGCGGCGACGCTGCCCGCAGGCGCGGACCTGCACATGGAGCGTTTCACGCCCCACACGTCGACGGACGGCAACGGCGCCTTCGAGGTGGAACTGCGCCGCAGCGGGCGGACCCTCTCCGTGGCCGCCGACACCACAGTCCTCTCCGCGGTGCGCGCGGAGCTGCCCGACACCGCGTACTCCTGCGAGCAGGGATTCTGCGGAACCTGCCAACAGCGGGTCCTGGAAGGGGAGATCGACCACCGGGACGAACTGCTCACGGACGCCGAGCGCGCCGGCTCGATGCTGATCTGTGTGTCGAGGGCGAGCGGCGACCGAATCGTGCTCGACATGTGAGAGCTGTGAACAGTTGGGGCCCACCGGCCCCTTGGACGGCCGGATCTGCTCGGTAAGGTGTTCGCATGACTACCGGGGTGCGCCGCAGAATGGGTGTCGAGGAGCGGCGGCAGCAGTTGATCGGGGTCGCGCTCGACCTGTTCAGCCACCGCTCGCCAGACGACGTGTCCATCGACGAGATAGCAGCGGCCGCGGGCATCTCGCGCCCGCTGGTCTACCACTACTTCCCGGGAAAGCTCAGCCTGTACGAAGCGGCCCTTCAGCGGGCCGCCGACGATCTGGCCGACCGCTTCGTGGAACCGAGGGAAGGCCCGCTCGGCGCACGTCTGCTGCGCGTGATGGGCCGCTTCCTGGACTTCGTCGACGGGCACGGTCCCGGCTTCTCCGCGCTGATGCGGGGCGGTCCCGCCGTCGGCTCGTCCACCACCAACGCGCTGATCGATTCGGTGCGGCAGGCGGCGTACGTCCAGATCCTCGCGCACCTGGGCGTCACGGACCCGCCCGCCAGGCTCGAACTGGTGGTCCGCTCCTGGATCTCGCTCGCCGAATCCACGGCGCTCATCTGGCTCGACGGACGCCGCATTCCGCGCGCCGAGCTCGAACTGCAACTGGTGCACGACTTCGCGGCGCTCGCCGCGGTGAGCGCGGCGTACGACGAGGAGATGGCCGCGATCCTGCGCCGTATCCTCGCCGCGGAGCCACCGGAAGGCCCGTTCACCGAGCTGATCGCCCGCCTGATCGACCTTGTACCGCAGGAGCAGAGCAGTTGACCTACCGCCTGGCCGACGAAGAGGACATCCCCACCCTCGTCACCCTCTACGACGGTGCCGCGCGCTGGATGCGGGACCGGGGGATCGACCAGTGGACGCCGGGCGAGAAGGGCGCGGAGCACTTCCGCGGGCGGATCGCGTCGGACGAGGACGAGGTCTGGCTCGCGTACGACGGCGAGATGGTCACCGGGGCGTACGAGGTGTGGTGGGCGGACGAGCCCGCATGGGGCGAGCAACCGCCCGTCGCGGGTTATGTGCACCGCCTGATGAACCGGCGCGGCGCCCCGGCGGGAACGGGCCGCGCGATGCTGGAGCGCGCGGAACGCCGGATAGCCGAGGCGGGCAGGGACCGCTGCCGCCTGGACTGCGTGTCGTCCAACCCGCGCCTGCGGGAGTACTACGAGGCGGCGGGATACGTCGTGGTGGGGGAGCTGCCGGGGAAGGTGGCGGCGGACGGGAGCACGTACGGCGTGACGCTCCTGGAGAAGGACCTGAAGGACCTGAAGGACCTGCGAGGTTCGGTCCCGCCCGACGCTTGACGGCTGACGGTTCAGCGCAGTGTCGACACCTTCTTGCCGCTCGCGAGCCGTCCGGTGAGCCCGGCGCGAGCGCCCCGCTCCAGGGGTGCGCTCAGGGTGTTGCCGGGGGTCTGGGAACCTCCGGCGGCTCCGACCGAGACGATGTCCTTGCTGCCGCCGCCCAGCAGGTACCAGGTACCGGCCCGGGACTTCCACCGCACTCCCGCGAGCACCGAAGGCTCGCGGCCTCCGCACGCCGCGGAGTCCTCCGCCTTCGCCGCCACGGCCGCCGCGCCCGCCGCCTGGAACTGTGCGAGGGCCCGGCCTCCGTCGCCCCGCCAGGTGTCGGCCCGGGTGCAGATCCAGGCCGCCGCGCCGTTCGCCTCGGGCAGCAGCTGACGGGCGTACTGCCAGGAGTTCACGGAGCGCACGCCGTTCGAGCGCGCGTCGGTGAGCGAGCAGGCCGTCGCTGACCAGTTCGCGGCCGTGGCCTCGCGCGGAGCCTGCGGGCGGCCCGCGGTGAGATGGGCGGGGACGAGTTCGCCGAGGTCGGTGGAGAGCCGGTTCACGCCCGTGTTGTCCCGCAGCTGCAGTGCGTCCCACGACGTGCACGAGCGGGCCTGCGCCGGGCTGGCGAACGGCTCGGTCACACCCTCGCCGTCCCGCTTGAGCGCGTCGGCGTTCCCCTGCGGCTTCAGCAGATCACGTACGGCGACACCGTCCACCCAAGGCGCGGTCAGATACCGCACGTTGCCGTCGACGCGGTTCACCACCACGGCGCCCGCCTCGGTGCTCGTCGCGCCGTCCACGCGCGCGAAGTCGAGTGCGGCTCCGCTGGTGCCGTCCTTGGGCTCGGCGTACCGCACGATGCGCAGTCCGTCGTAAAGCAGCACGACCCGCGCCGCGTCGACCTCGCCCGCGAAGAGCAGTTGCGCGGGCCCGGGCGGAGCGCCCGCAGCCGTGCCGGGCGTGGCGGAGACCTGTACCGACTCGCCGGGCCGTGCCCACACGGCCAGGGCCCGCCGCAGCAGGGCATCGTCGCCGATGAGCGCGCCCCTGGCGGGCCACACGGAGAAGTCGGCCCGGGCCGAGCGCTTCCACGTGCCGGCCGCGACCTTCGTCAGCTGACCCGGGTCGAGCGCGGCCTGCCCGGCCGGATTCTTCGCGTAGGCGGGCGCGGCGGCACCGTCGGGCCCCCACCCGTCGCCCGGAAGACCGAGCAGCGCCCCGCACACCACGACGGCCACGAGCGCGATGCCCGCGGCCTTCATGTGCTGCCTGCGGCGCATCAGGTCGGTGGGCCGCGCCTGCAGCGAACAGGGGTCGAACTCGGGGGACTTGAGCAGGTCGTACGCCGGCTCCACACCGTCGGCCTCGGTCAGCGCGGCACCCGGCTCCTCGACTCCGACGGCGGCGAGCACCTTGTGTACGTCACTGTCGGGGATCCGCTCGAGACCGCGCAGCACGTACGCGGCCCGCGCGGGGCCCGAGAGCGCCGAGAGCCGCTGGTCCAGGGCGAGTTCGTCGGCGCCGCCCGAGCGCGGGAAGAGCCTGAGGCCCCACACCTGTGGCAGCAGCGGCGGCAGCTGCGAGCGCTTGGGCCAGGCGCCGCGCCGGAGCGGAAGCCCGGCGTCGAGCGCGGTGCGCAGGACGCGCAGCCTTACGTAGGCGTACCCGGGGTCACCGCCGCGCCCTTCGCCCGAACGCTGGACCGGAATGACTTCCTCATCGCCCGACCTGCGGCTGCGGGGCAGCGCACGCTGGGTCAGCGCGTGGGCGGTCAGGACCCTCCGGTTGCGCCCGAGGCTGGGTGGAAGGACCAGATAGGCGAGCCGCACCAGGCGTGGGTAGTGCTCGACGAGGGCGGCCTCGGCCTGCTCGACATCGACGACGCCGGAGAGATCCTGGGGCGGGGAGGGGGACTTCACATTCGACGACACGTTCAGCAAAACGAGCGAATCGTCGGATGGTCACCTCTCGGTGAGCTCTCGCGCGTAGTTGCCCATGGACCGCTGATACCGAGGCAGATGGGGAGCGAGGGCGCCGAGAACCAAGGCCAGACCTTCACGCTCACGTCCGAGACTGGCATAACAGAGGGCGAGGGTCGCTCGGACCGCGTCGTCCAGTTCATCGTGCGGGCCGTCCAGTTCGGGCGTGAGAAGTGCTACGCCTTCTTCCGGCTTCCCGATGTTCCGCAGCGAGCTGGAGAGCTGGATCAGGGTGCGGCGCCGCCGGTATCCGTCGAGGCCCCTCGCCAGCGCCTCCCTGTACAGGGGTACGGCGCGGTCCGAGTGCCCCGTGGAGTCGAACGCGCAGGCCCGTTCGAAGGGGGCGAGGGGGCTGCCCTCGGGCAACTCGTCGACCAGGGCGTCGATGACCTCCCGGAACTCTCCGCCCCGGTCGTCGTACGCCTGGACCGTCGCCCACGCCTCGGCCACTCGCTGCTCCCACGCGATATCCATGGCCACACTTTCGCACGACGTGACAGTGACCGAACAAAGCTTTCCCCCACCCACCCGCCCGTCACCCCACATCCTCACCTGACCGAACAGGCCTCTCCCACCCACCCGATTGCCCCGCGTTGCCAAACGGTGGGCCGAGGGCGCCGGACATCGGACCCGACACCCGGCGCCACGCGTCAGCCGCCTCAGCTCACGCCCCAGTCGCTGAACTCCACCGTGCCCCGCCCCCCGTCACCCCCATTGGTCGCGCTCATGAACAGCCCCACATCCTGCGCCGCCGCGAGGGCAGGCACGGCCACGCTCGCCACCACCCGCCAATTGGCCCCGCCGTCCGTCGAGCACGACCCCGTCAGGACGTCCCCCGCACGCCCGAGACGCAGCAGCACCGGCGCCTTGATGCCCGTGATGCGCTTGTACGTGTCCAGCGTCCCGTCGCCGTTCGTGTCGTAGGAAAGGACCACTCCGTTCGCCGGAGTGACCGCGAGGTCGACGAAGCCCGGGGACCCCGCCACGCCCATCGTGTTGCGCGCGATGATGCCCGCCCTGGCCCACGGCCCCGTGACCGCCTGGGTGTCGACCCTGACCGTCACCGAGACGCCGTCCCGCAGTGCGCCCTCGCGGTACAGCGTGCCGAACTCCGTCGTGCCCTTCCAGAGGTCCGTGCCCGCGCCGTTGATCGCGTAGCGGCCGTCCAACTCCCCGAACACTGCTGCATTGTTGGTGTATTTCTTCCAGGCCGAGCCCACCGGCCCCGCCTCGAACAGCACACCCTCGTGGACGGCCCGCACCCGCCGCTCGCCCGCAGGGCCGTACTGGACGGCGATCTCGTACGGGAGCGGCCGCAGCGGATGGTCGAGCGGCGTTCCCGGTGCGCTCGCCCGCCAGGCCACCTTGCCCGTGCCCGCCGGAGCGACCCGGGGCAGGGACACCGGGCCCGACGGCTCCGCGTCGATCCCGCTCAGCTCGAAGTCGACGCGGCCCGTGGCGCGAAGCCCGTTGACGTTGCGGAAGACGGCCTCGAGGCGTGCGTGTCCGCCGGGCGGAAGCGACGACGGCTCGGCGACGACCGTGAGCGACCCCTGGTAGGGCGCACGGGCCAGCACATCCCGTACCCGTGAAGCGGTCCGGTACGAGTCGCCGATGCCCCGCAGGGGGTAGTCCTTGCGCTCCCGGGTCCACGGCTCCTCCACCGCGAACCAGTCCACCTCGCGCGGCGCACGCCCCGCGGCGAGCGCGTCGGCCAGTTCGTCGAGCCACTTCTGCCACCGGGGCACGTAGAAGTCGGCCATGAGACCGGCCCATTCACGGTTCCCGTACTCGTGCAGATTCCCGCCGTCGGACGTCGCCCGGCCGCCCCATGTCGTGATCAGGACCTTGGCGGTCCGCTCGAACTCGGCACGCTCGGCGTCGTTCGTCCCCATCCGCCGCGCCGACTCCACCCAAGGGCCGAGCAGGAACGCCGTATCAGTGCTCACCAGCTCGTCCGAGAGGCGCATCAGCTTCAGCCACAGCGTGGACAGTGCGCGGAACGTGTCCGCGTCCTTCTGCCGGTACGCGGCCCGGAGCTGCGGCAGCAGCTGCCGGCTCCGGTGCGCGAGCGCCTGCCGGGCCACGTCCACCACGTCGTACCGGTACGCGGCGCTGTCCCGCAGCGCACCACGGACCCCGAGGAGGCCGGTCAGCGCCGCGTCGAAGCGGCCCGGGTCGTAGGTCAGCGCACGCGGCGAGTACTCGGCGGCGCGGTTCGCCGCCAGGTCGGGACGGGCCGCGAACAGCGAATCGTGCGGGTCGCTGCGCTCGACGGCGGTGTGCTGGTACGCGGTGTCGTGCAACGCCCGCCACGCGTGCAGTGCCTCGGCGTCGCGCCCGCCGTAGCGGAACCGGGCATAGCCGTCGAACCAAGCCCCCAGGTCGAGCTTCTCGTCCGTCCAGGCCAGTTCGGAGAAGAGCTCGAAGGCGGCCGGGTCCCGGTCCGTCGCCTCCGGCATGAACGCCGTCCCGACCAGCGCGCTGCCGCCCTTGTCCCGCCAAGCGAAGAACTTCTCGTTCCAGATGTGGGCCCGGGCGCCGATCGTCGTACGGCCACCGAAGTTCGGAATGGTCCCGAACGTGTACGGCGTGCCGCCCCAGTCCTTCTCGCGGTCGGTGACGCTCTTGAACCGGTCGGAGACCCCGTCCACGATCAGCATCCGGCGCCGGTCGATCGCGTCGAGCAGCGCGGGCAGCGGATTGGCCTCCCAGCCGAGGATCACCCAGGTCGCACCGGGGCGCGCCTTCTGCAGGGCCGCCTCGACGCCGCGCGCCGCGTCCGGCACCGGGACGTCCCCCGCGGTGCCGCCCTCGTGCAGCAGGTCCATCTTGAAGTTCTCCGCGGCCCCGAAGAGCTGCTCCTGGTGCTGGTAGAAGGAAGCGGCGACCTTCCCGAAGGAGGACGTCCTCGGGTCGAGCCAGTCGGGGCGCTTGAAGCCGTGCCAGGTGCCCTGCGGCACCACCCGGGCGTCCCCGCCGTTGCGTGCCACGAACCCGTCGGGAACGTGCCCGTAGTAGCCGGGAAGCACCGGCGCCATGCCCAGCGAGCGCAGCCGGTCCACGATTTTGCGGCCGAGCTCGGCCCGGTCCTTGATGACATCGGCCGAAAGCGGCCCGCCGTACCCCGACAGGTTCTGCAGCAGCCACCACGCCTGGTGCGAGGGCGCGGGCAGCCACGCACGCGCCTCGGCGTCGCTGTAGCCGAAGTCCTGGAGCACCCGGTGGTAGACGGCCTCCGCCCCCGCGATCACCAGGACCTCGTTGCAGCCGTGCAGGGCGAGCACGTCGATCATGCGTTCCCAGTACGCCCAGTCGGCGTGCGGCGCGGTGTACCCGTCGTTCGTGTCGTTCAGGGCGAACCGGTGCGGGAGCGAGGTGGACCGCTGAAGCGGGCGCGAGGGCGCGGGCAGTCGGCGCGGCAGGTCAAGCTGGTCGCCGTTCCAGGCGACGTGGGCCCCGCAGACGTACTTCAGATACCAGTGGACCCCTGTGAGCAGCACGGCAGGCGTCGTGCCCGAGACCTCGATCCGCCCCGTCGTACCGGTCACCCGGAAACGGTCCGTGCCGCCCTTCGCGCGGACGAGTCTGAGACGGAACTGTTCCGCGTGATGCGGCAGGAGTCTGTTGAGTGCTGAGCGTGCGGAATCCGTATCGAAGGCGTAGGCGGGGCCCTGGACGGGCCCCTCGGCGGCGTGGGCCGGGACCGCCACTCCGCCGACGGCGGCACCGAGGCCGATGGCCCCGGCTGTGCCGAGCACGGAACGTCTGGACGGATCGCTCATGTGTACCCCCTGGGTCGGATGGTGCGGCGCACGGTATCCGTGCGGCGTCCTGCGCTCAACGGTGCATACGGAGATGGCGAGTTCACCTCGCCTGAAGGGATTGGTGGACGATGAAGGCAGCGCGAAGGACGCTTGGGGGCGCGAGCAAGGGCATGCGAGGGCGCATGCGAACGGGCATGGGTGCGGGCATAGGTGTAGGACTGCTGATGATGCTCGTGGCGTGCGGCTCGGACGGCGACGACGCGCCGCCGGACACGGCGAGCGGCAGCCTGGAGCAGCTGGCGGCCAAGGCGCGGTGCAAGCCCGACATCCAGACGGACGCGGCCGAACTACGGCAGGCCACCTGTGACAAAGGTGCCCGCCGCTACGTCCTAGTAACCTTTACAAATGCCCGTGGCCAGGCCGAATGGTTCGACGAAGCCACCGATTACGGCGGCACTTACCTCGTCGGAAAGAAGTGGATCGCGGTCGGCGAGGAGAAAGTGGTCATGCGGCTGCGCGGCCGGCTCGGTGGGACGGTGGAGAAGTCCTCGCACCACTCGGGGAGTAGCGGTGGTGGGGATCACGAGGACGGAAGCCCGGGGCACTCGGGCCACTCCGGTCACCACACGAGCTGACCGCGCAGCGGTACACGGGGGTCAGCTTGCGCACTGGGCCGATCAGGTCGGCTCAGTCGCAGTGGTCGGTCGCGGCACTCAGTTGCAGCGCTGACCACTGTTGATGCACTTGGCCACGCGGTTCATCAGCTTTTCGTCGAATACGTTGATGAAGTCACCGTGATCGGTGATCGGTTTGTGCAGCTGCTCGGGGAACGAGTCGACGGCGAATCCCGGCCCCGGCGGCACGTCGTACACGATGCGCTGCACCAGCTGCGGAATGGCCTTGAACCCTTGCGGGCAGGCGCCGCTTCCCGCGTCGGCGAAGGCCACATGCGTGCGGTGATTGGCGCTGTCGGTGTTCTGGCCGTCCCAGCAGCTCTGGAAGTTGAAGCTCCGCACGACCTTGCTGCCCTCGGGGCAGATCGGATACTTGTCCTTCAGCTGGCGGTCCTCGAAGCCGGTGCAGCTCCAGGACGCGTTGGCGTTCGCGTCACCATTGGTGAGCGCCTTGGCGTCACCGGTGATGATGCGCAGGAAGCGCGGCATCGCGACGACCTTGCTCGTCGCGTTCCCGGCGAATTTCAGCGTGACCGAGGCCGGGGTCTGGATCTTGCCGACATTCTGGTCCTTGCCGCCGCCGTCCGCGCCGGCGTCGTTCTCGTCCTCTCCGTTCTGCAGCCTCAGGACCGGCCAGTAATAGGTCGACTTGTCCCCTTGGTTCTTGCACGTGGTGTCGCCGTTCGCGAGATCGTCATCGCTGGAGAAGGCGTCCGTGGCCTGATTTCCGATGTAGTCGTGCATATGGTGAGCGCCATTGCTCACGCCGGGCGCGGCGATGACATTGTCCGGATTGAACTTGCCGTTCTCGTTCGTCCCGCATTTCGTGGTGAAGGTGCCGCGCGACGCGCCGCGCTGTTTGCCGGGTCGGTTGACGTTGGGCTGGACGGAGTTGATGTCGACGAAGTCGCCGGCCTCCGGTCCGTTGCCGTTCTGCTGGTCCGGCGGCTGCTCAGCGCCGTCGTCGGGCGGCTGCTGCTGGTCGCCCCCGTCACCGGGGGGCTGCTCGCCGCCGTCCTGCGGAGGCTGCTGCCCGTCGTCCCCGCCCTGCGGAGGCTGCTGCCCGGCGGCGTCGTCGCGCCGCATGGTGCACGGCGCCATGCCGTCGATCCCCTGGGGCGGCTTACCGCCCGCCTGATCGATCGTCGAGCCGATGCCCTCGATGGTCGGCCGCCGCTGCTCCTCAAGGGGGGCGAGCACGGCCTCGGCCTGCCCGGTGTCCTTGGCCTTGGCGAACTTCTCGTACGCGGCGGTGATCTGGGTGTCCAGCTCCGCGAGCCGCCGGTCGACGTCCTCGCGGGCGCCGTCCGGCACGTCGGAGAGCTGGGTGCCCACGTCCGGGCAGCTGATGGTCGCGAGCCCCAGGTTGCCGCCCTGTTCGCCCGCCTGGGTCCTGGCGTCCGGCGAACCGGAGCTCTGCCCGGCGTTCGCGTAGACATTCACCGCGACCATTCCGCCGCCGCCCAGGATTAGCGCCGCCGAGGCGGCGATGGCGCGCCCGGCGAGTTTTGATCGTTTTCGTGATGTGCGTCGTGGTGTGCGTCCCATGGGACTACGTACGCAACAGGAGTCGGCCCCGTTCAATCACGCATGGAATTCCCCGGCAATCTCCCGGGTGATCTTCTCAGCGCCCTTGATCCAGATAGGCGAGTACGGCGAGAACCCGCCGGTTGTCGTCGTCCGATACCGAAAGGTCCAGTTTCCCGAAGATGTTGGACGTGTGCTTGGCGATCGCCCGCTCCGTCACGACGAGCTCCCCCGCGATCGCCGCGTTCGACCGTCCCTGTGCCATGAGTTCGAGCACCTCGCGCTCGCGCGGCGTCAGTTTGCCGAGCGGCCGGTCCGCCGACCGCCGCGACAGGAGCTGCTGGATCACCTGCGGGTCCATCGCGGTGCCGCCCGACGCGACCCGGCGTACGGCGTCGATGAACTGGTCGGCGTCGAAGACCCGGTCCTTGAGGAGATAGCCGACCCCGCCGTTCCCGTCGGCGAGCAGCTCGCGCGCGTACAGCTGCTCCACGTGCTGGGAGAGCACGAGCACGGGAAGCCCCGGCCGTGCCCGCCGCGCGGCGAGCGCGCACTGCAGTCCCTCGTCCGTGTGGGACGGCGGAAGCCGGACGTCGACGACTGCGACGTCCGGCTCCAACTCGGCCAGAGCCTTGGTGAGTTCGGGCCCGGTCTCGACAGCGGCGGCGATCTCGAAGTCGAATGCCTCCAGCATCCGGACCAGACCGTCACGCAGCAGGAAGAGATCTTCGGCTAGGACAACTCGCAAGGGATCTCCATGGTCACCATGGTCGGGCCGCCCGCGGGACTGCTGACGGCCAGTACGCCGTCGAATGTACCGAGTCGGCGTTCGATCCCGCTCAGCCCGGACCCCGCCCCCATGGACGCGCCACCCTTGCCGTTGTCGGTGACCGCGACGCGCAGCATGCCGTCCGTGTGGTGGATGTCCACCCAGACGCGGTCCGCGCCCGCGTGCTTGATGGTGTTCGTCAGGGCCTCGCTCACCGCGAAGTACGCCGCCGACTCCACCGGCTCGTCGGCCCGGCCGAACAGCTCCACATCCACGTCCGTCTGCACGGGAAGGCGCAGTGCCAGGGCCTTCACCGCGTCGCCGAGGCCGCGTTCGGCGAGTACCGGAGGGTGGATCCCGCGGACCAGGTCGCGCAGCTCGGTCAGCGCCTCGCCGGAGTTCTGCCGGGCCTTGGCGATCAGTTCCTTGGCCTTCGCCGGGTCCTTCTCGATCATTGCCTCGATGGTGCCGAGATCCATGCCCATCGCGACGAGGCGGGCCTGTGCGCCGTCGTGCAGATCCCGCTCGATGCGGCGCAGTTCGGCGGCGGAGGAGTCCACGGCGTCGTGCCGGGTCTCGGTCAACCGGTCGACGCGCTGGGCCAGTTCGCGCTCCCGCATGGAGACGGTGGGCGCCAGGCACGTCCGGGTGAGGAGGAAGTGGGCGCGGAGGATGCCGGGGGCGGCGAAGATGCCGATGACGCCGAGCGCGGTGCCGAGCAGGGCGGCCATGTTGGCGTCGCTCTGCGAGGTGACGTGGATGAAGCCGTACCACTCGCCGCCGCCCGCGCTGTAGATCGGCTTCCAGACGCCGAGAGCCAGGACGTAGCCGTACAGCGGGTAGAGCAGCAGCGCCGGCGCGAAGATCACCGTCACATAGCCGGCTGTCATGTCGACGAGGAGCCACTGCAGATCCCGCCAGGTCGCCGGGTCCTTCAGCATCAGCGAGGTGCGCTCCACCTGCCCGGTGACGCCACTGCGCAGGTCCGCGGGGAAGGGGCGGTAGGGACGCGGGATGTGTACGCCCGACCACGCGCCGGCCTGGGCGCGGCGCAGGTCCGCCCACTTGCGTACGCCGGTAAGCACCAGCGGGGTCGTGAAGACGCCGATCCCCAGCGTGATGAAGGCGATGGACAGGACCGACAGCACGAAGAGGGTGATCGAACCGGCGAGCATGATGACCGACAGGAAGAGCCCCCGGGCTCCCGCGATCACGGATTCTCGGACCCTCGTCATTTTCTGATCCCCATCTCTTCCAGTGGCATGGACACATTCTCGCCGTTGGGTCGGCGCCGGTCATGGGGTTTCGCACCCGAGCGGGGGTGTACCTGTCGACACCCCCGTACCTCGCCCTGTGCTTCGGACAGTGGGGGCTTCGGCGGCTGGGTGGGCGGTCCCCGGATTTCTAGCGTTGTCCCCGTCATCAACCGGCTTATCCAACGCTTATCTATGGGGGCGAAAACGCCATGAGGCCAAACCTCGCGGCACGACTCGGTGTGTGGAGCGCCCACCACCGTAAGACGGCCATCCTCGGCTGGCTGCTCTTCGTCGTGCTCGCCACGACCATCGGCGGGGCCTCGGGCATGGTCACCGCGTCCGACGACGAGATGGGGGTCGGCGACTCGGGCCGGGCCGCGGAGATCCTCAAGGACGCGGGTGTCGAAGAGCCCGCGGGCGAGCTCGTCATGGTCAGTTCCAAGACGGCGGACGGCTGGCGGGACGCGGCGGGCGACCTCTCCAAAGCCCTGGCGGCGACCGGAGAGACCAGGAACATCCAGGCGCCGCTGCCCTCCAAGGACGGCAAGGACGGGCTCCTCCGCTTCCAGATGAAGGGCGCGTCCGACGAGGCCGCCGACCGCGTTCAGCCGGTGCTCGACGCCGTGCAGAAGGCGAAGGACAAGGGCGCTCAGGACGGCTTGGACGTCTACCAGTTCGGCGACGCCAGCTCGGAGAAGCACCTCGGCGACCTGCTCTCGGACGACTTCACCAAGGCCGAGTTCACCGCCGTGCCGCTCGCGCTCGGCATTCTCCTGGTCGCCTTCGGGGCCGTGGTCGCGGCGCTGCTTCCGGTCGGGCTCGCGCTGACCGCGTGCGTGGCGGCCTTCGGACTGCTCTCGCTCGCCAGCCACCAGCTGCACCTCTTCGAGACGACGTACTCGGTGATGTTCCTGATGGGGCTCGCGGTCGGCGTCGACTACTGCCTGTTCTATCTGCGGCGCGAGCGGGACGAGCGGGCGGCAGGACATGACGCCGACACCGCGCTGCGGATCGCGGCGGCCACCAGCGGGCGTGCCGTCCTTGTCTCAGGACTGACGGTGATGGTCGCGATGGCGGGCATGTTCCTGTCGGGGCTGCTGCTCTTCAAGGGCTTCGCGGTCGCCACGATCCTGGTGGTGTGCGTGGCGATGCTGGGCTCGGTGACGGTGCTTCCCGCGCTGCTCTCCGCGCTCGGCGACCGGATCAACGCGGGGCGCATCCCGTTCCTGAACCGCAAGAACAAGAAGGGCGACAAGAACAAGAGGGGCGCGCACGCCAGCGGAGGCATCGCGGGCAAGCTCCTTCGCCCCGTACTCGCCAAGCCGAAGTTCTTCGCCGTCGGCTCGGCGGTCCTGCTCCTCGCCCTCGCGGCGCCCGCGCTCGGCATGAAGACCGAACAGCTGGGCCTGGAGAAGCAGTTCGGCTCGGACGCCCCGCTCTCGGTCTCCTTCCGGGAGATCACCCAGGAGTTCCCGGGCGGACCGGCGCCGGCCCAGATCGTCGTCAAGGCGGACGACGCGGGCGACATCGCGTCGAAGGAGATGCGCGACGCGCTGACCAAGGTGGTGCGGGACGCGGGCAAGGGCGCCGAACTCACCGTCCACAAGAACGCGGGCGTGGCCGAGATCGACGTACCGCTGCCCGGTGACGGCAGTGACGCGAAGTCGAAGAAGGCGCTCGGCGAGCTCAGGGACGACGTGGTGCCCGCCGCCTTCGACGGCCTGGACGCACAGGCGTACGTCGGCGGAGACCTCGCCGACTCCGAGGACTTCGGCGATCAGCTCAGCAAGGGCATCCTGCCGGTGTTCGCCTTCATCGCGGCGGTGACGTTCCTGCTGATGCTCTTCAGCTTCCGCTCCGTGGTGATCGCCGTGACGTCCATCGGCCTCAACCTGCTCTCGGTGGGCGCGGCCTACGGCGTGATGACCGCGGTCTTCCAGCACGGCTGGGGCGCGGAGCTGATCGGCTCGGAGCAGGTGGGGGCGATCGAGAACTGGATGCCGCTGTTCGTCCTCGTGGTCCTCTTCGGCCTGTCGATGGACTACCACGTGTTCGTGGTCTCGCGGATCAGTGAGGCGAGGGACCGGGGCCTGGACAACCGCGCGGCGATCCGCGAGGGCATCACCCGGACCGCGGGTGCGGTGACGGGCGCGGCCGTGATCATGGTGGCGGTCTTCGGGGTCTTCGGCACCTTGTCCATGCAGGACATGCAGCAGATGGGCGTGGGCCTGGGCGTGGCGGTCCTGCTGGACGCGACGGTCGTACGGATGGTGCTCCTGCCGTCCCTGATGACGCTCCTGGGAGAGCGGAACTGGCGTACGCCGCGCGGACTTTCGTGGCTTCCGCGGGTCTCTCACGGCGAGGGGCCGGTAGCGCCGGAGCAGCCTGCCCCCCTGCCGGTTCCGTCGGCCAGGTAGGCCCTGTGTCGGGGTTCGGTTGTCTGCGGGGCGGTGGGGGCTGGTCGCGCCCACGCGGCGGAGCCGCATATGTCACGGCCTCGCGCCCCTGACG
>NZ_JBHTSF010000107.1:14190-30732 GCF_042795295.1 Streptomyces sp. NPDC056486 | reverse complement strand
GTTTCCTTCTCCGGGGGCAGGCCCACCACCGGGCGGTCGGGGCGCTGCGGGGCCTGGCCGCCGATCGAACGGAGCCAGGCCCACGTGTCCGCGACCGTCTCCGCGACGGGCCGCGCCCGGAGCCCCGCGGCCACCGCCTTCTCCGTCGACGTGCGGTGCATGGAGTCGTGCAATTCCCCGGGCGGTGCCCACACCGGGAGTTCCATCCACGGCTCGATGCCGTGCTCGGCGATCACCGAGGGGTCGGTCCAGCGCAGTTCGGCGTCGGCCGCACCGGCCACCGCGAGGCAGGCCTCCAGGAGCTCCTCCATCGTGGTGTGCGCGATGGGGGAGACGACGTTGTACGGGCCGTGCAGACCCGCGAGGGCCGCGTCGAGAACCCACTCCGCGAGGTCCCGCGCGTCGATGTACTGGAGGCCCAACTCCCTTGGCCCCGGGGCCAGTACGGGACCGCCACGGGCGACCCGGTTCAGCCACCACGGCAGCCGCCCGATGTTCTCGTACGGACCGAGGATCAGCCCCGCACGGGCGAGCACCGTGCGCTCGGCCCCGAACTCCGCGAGGACCGCGAGCTCCCCGCCCCGCTTGTCCTCCGCGTACGCCACCGCGTCCGCGTCGGGATCTCCCTCGACGACGGGGTGGCTCTCGTCGGACCCCGCCGCTATCGGCCACTGGTACACGGAGACGCTCGACACATACACGTACCGCCCGGCCCGCCCCGCGAGCAGCCGCGCCGCATCGCGCACGGCACTCGGCGCCCCCGACCAGGTGTCGACGACCAGGTCCCAGTCCCCGTCGTGGGCGGCGAGCGCGTCAAGGCCGCCCTGCGCCGTACGGTCACCGAGCAGCGACACCGCACCGGCGGGTGCCTCATGGCGCCCCCGATGGAAGACCGTCACCTCCCAGCCACGCGCAAGGGCCGCCTCGACGACGGCCCGACCCACGAACTCCGTACCACCCAGCATCAGAAGTCTCATGCCGACGACTCTGCACGCCCCGCCCGGTCCGGGGAACCGGTTTCTGCTGGTGGCAGAGCCCGGCCCCACCGGGAACCCGAAGGTCCAAGAAACCGGAGGTCAGCGGGATGTCGGCGGTGCGTACTTGTAGCCGACCCGCCGCACCGTCTGGATCGTCTGACGGTGGTCGGCACCCAGCTTGCGCCGCAGCCGCGCGATGTGGACGTCGACGGTGCGCCCGTCGCCCACATGCCCGTACCCCCACACGGTGGTCACCAACTGGTCGCGCGTGTGCACCCGGTGGGGATGGGCGACGAGATGCGCGAGCAGCTCGAACTCCAGATAGGTGAGGTCGAGCTGCTGCCCGTCGACCTGCGCCGCACGCTGCACGGTGTCGATCCACACGGGCCCTGCGGAAGCCTGCGCCTGGCCGGCCGCCCGCAGCGGCTCGGGCTCGGTGGCTGTGCCGACAGGCTCCTGCCCGGCCGGTACGAGTACTAGGTAGCCGATCATCGGCGGCTGGCCCGGCAGCGTCGGCAGCGTGTGCTGGGGCGCGGGCAGCCAGGTCGCGCCCGGCGGCAGGAAGTCGGTGATCTGCGCCACCTCGTCCGGCGCGACGGCCCGCAGGCGGCCCCGGGCGGGGCTGGGGCTGGGCAGCGGCGTGGCGGTTGCGGTGGCGGTGGCGGTGGACGCCGAGAAGGAACGGGAGTTCGCCATGAAAGTCAGCTCTTTCGCGCGGAGGAGTCGTCAGTCAACGAGGACGTACGTACGTCGTGCGCGTCAGGCGAAGGCCGGGTGAACGGCTTTAGAGGGCCTGCGCGTTACTCGCGCGGCAACACACCCGGTCGAAATCATGGTGCTGACGGGAAGGCCAGAACGGCTCGAGGTCGTGGTGCCGACCCGTCGCGATGTTCCCGTAGCTGCCCATGACCCCATTGAAGCAGATGAGAGGGGCAGTGGTCGTTCCCTCTCGCACGCTGATACGGCTCCTTGGCGAATCCGTGGCCTGAATCAGCCCCTCCGGGCCGTGCTGAAGGGGGCGCCCACCGATTCGGCGGGCACCCCCTTCAGGAACGTACAGAGGCACGCGATCAGACCTGACCGGCCTTCTCCAGGGCGGTGCAGCACGTGTCGACGAGCAGCCGCGTCACGACGTACGGGTCGACGTTCGCGTTCGGGCGGCGGTCCTCGATGTAGCCCTTCTGCTCCACCTCGACCTGCCACGGGATACGGACCGAGGCGCCGCGGTCGGAGACGCCGTACTTGTACTCGTCCCACGGGGCGGTCTCGTGCAGACCGGTCAGGCGGTCGTCGATGCCCGCGCCGTAGTTCTTGACGTGGTCGAGCGGCTTGGAGCCCTCGCCGAGGGACTCGCAGGCGGTGATGATCGGCGCGTAGCCCTCGCGCATCGACCGCGTCGAGAAGTTCGTGTGCGCGCCCGCGCCGTTCCAGTCACCCTTCACCGGCTTCGGGTCGAGCGTGGCCGACACCTTGAAGTCCTCGGCGGTGCGGTAGAGCAGCCAGCGGGCGATCCACAGCTGGTCGGAGACCTCGAGCGGCGCCAGCGGGCCGACCTGGAACTCCCACTGTCCCGGCATGACCTCGGCGTTGATGCCGGAGATGCCGAGGCCCGCCTTGAGGCAGTTCTCCAGGTGCGCCTCGACGACGTCACGGCCGAAGATCTCGTCCGAGCCGACGCCGCAGTAGTAGCCGCCCTGCGCGGCCGGGAAGCCGCCGACGGGGAAGCCGAGCGGGCGGTCGCCCTCGAAGAAGGTGTACTCCTGCTCGATGCCGAAGATCGGCTCCTGCGAGGCGAACCGCTCCTCGATCTCGGCGAGCGCGGCGCGGGTGTTGGACTCGTGCGGCGTCATGTCCGTGTTGAGGACCTCGCACAGCACGAGTACGTCGTCGCCGCCGCGGATCGGGTCGGGGCAGGTGAAGACCGGCTTGAGCACGCGGTCGGATGCGTGACCCTTGGCCTGATTGGTGCTGGATCCGTCGAAGCCCCAGGTGGGGAGCTCCGCGCCGTCCGTCATGATCTTCGTCTTCGAACGGAGCTTGGCGGTCGGCGCGGTGCCGTCGATCCAGATGTACTCAGCCTTGAAGGTCACGGGGCCATCCTTAAAATGCTCGGTACGGCGCAGAACGTGCGGGTGCTGCGGTGCCGTGGTGATGCCGGGGAGCATGCCAACGGGCGATTTCCCGTCCATTGCTCGAATGTGAACCCGGTGTTACCTGCGGTGGATGTGGCTCACTTCACTCCTTCATTTCACTCCCCGCGCCACGCACGTCACTTGATGACGGCGTTGGCCGCCGCGATGAGCAGCCCGATCGTCGCGTCCGCCGTGCCGAGCAGCACGGCCGAACGCCGCCGATAGCCCGCACGGAGCGCGGCGAAGGTGCCCAGGGCGAGCAGGAGCGCCGCGTTCATGAGGAGCGCGGAGCAGGTGACGGGCGCCTCGGACCAGTCGAAGATCCCGGCGAGCACGAGCAGCGCCACGGTGGGCCAGCAGGCGACGATCACCGGCCACTCGTCCATGAGCTCACAGGCCAGTTGCCGCCACCTGTGCAGGCCCGATCCAGGCCGGTGCGTGGACATGTGGTGCGCGTATCCGTGCGCGAGGGCCGCGGTGCCCGCGGTGACCATGATCCAGGCCGCGTCGTAGTACGGCGTGTAGGCCTGCTTCTCCGAGTGCAGTGCCGCGATCAGCGCGCTCGCGAGGATGGTGCCGTATACGCCTCGAAACTTCAGGCTCCGCACGGCGCACTCCTTTCCGTTCCCCGGATCCGTCGTCCGGTCGGCGGCGTGTGGAGTGCTCAACGCTATGGAGGCATATGTAACGGTTCGCCGGATATGGCTCATCGGTCAGGGGTCATCTGTGTCGGGGCAGGGGTCATCTGCGTCGGCTACTCGCCGGCGCTCACCAGAACTCACCTCCGGCCGCTGTCATGTCCGCGCCGGAGCGCGAGAGACTGGGCCCGACCTACGGAGGCGGGGCCCTATGACGACCGAGGCGTTCTTCACCGCGTACGACAAGGTGCTCGCGAAGTGGCCGGAGGGGACGGAGCACCGCACGGTCCCCACCCCCTTCGGCGATACGTACGCCGCGGTGTGCGGCCCGCCCGACGCCCCGCCTCTTGTGCTGCTTCCGGGCGGTGGCGCGACCGCCGGGAGCTGGTTCGGGAACGTCGCCGAGTGGGCACGTACGCGGCGCGTGTACGCCGTCGACCTCATCGGTGAAGCGGGGCGGAGCGTGCCCGACGCAGGCCGGCCGATCCGGTCCGTGGCCGATCTGACGGGCTGGCTCGACGCGCTCCTCGACGGGCTCGGGGCAGACGGGACGGTCGACCTGGTCGGACACTCGTACGGCGGCTGGATCGCGCTCCACTACGCCCTGCACGCACCCCACCGCGTCCGGCGCCTGGTCCTCGTCGACCCGACCCAGTGCTTCGCCGGATTCCGGCCGGGCTATCTGCTGCACGCGCTGCCGACGCTGCTTCGCCCCTCCGCCCGGCGCACGCGCGCGTTCCTCGCCTGGGAGACCTCAGGCGCCGCACTGGACGCCGACTGGCTCCGACTCCAGGAGTACGCCGCCGAGTTCCCCGCGGCGAAGCCGGTCACCGGACCGCGTCCGGCGCCGGACGCGCTGCGCGCCCTGCGGCTGCCCGTCCTCGTCCAGCTCGCCGGAAGCGGCCGCACGCACGACGCGGGCAAGGTGGCCGCCCGTGCCGCCGAGCTGCTCCCCGACGTGCGCACAGGCGTACTGCCGGGCGTCAGCCATCATGCGCTGCCGCACACCGAGCCCGCCGAACTCAACCGCAGGGTGGCCGAGTTCCTCGGCTGAGGGCTCAGGGCTCCGTCGGCGGTGCGCGGGCGACTAGCGGGACAGCGCGTCCCGTACCGCCTCCTCCGTGCGCCCCACCACCGCTGTGCCGTCGTCGGCGGTGATGATGGGCCGCTGGATCAGCTTGGGGTGCTCGGCGAGCGCCGTGATCCAGCGGTCGCGGCCCGATTCGTCGCGCGGCCAGGCCTCGCGGTCCTTCAGGTTCAGCTCCTTGGCGGCGTCCTCCTGGGTGCGCGTGATGTCCCACGGCTCCAGGCCGAGCCGCTCGAGGACTGCGCGGATCTCGTCCTCGGTGGGTACGTCGTCGAGGTAGCGGCGGACGGTGTAATCGGCGCCCTCCGCGTCGAGCAGCGTGAGCGCGCTGCGGCATTTCGAGCAGGCGGGATTGATCCAGATCTCCATGCCGCACACGCTACCTCCGCCCCACCCGTCACACCCCCTCAAAGCCCGTCTGGCCAGCGGCGATTGTCAGTGCCCGGCAGTAGAATTGAAGCAGTGTTCGAGGGTTCCCGACGGGGGTTCCTGACCGCGACAGGAGGATGCCTGTGCCCGCTGCCGCACTCACATCGAAGTCGAAGCGCAACGCTTCCCGGCCCGTGATCATCGACCCGACGTACCTACCACTGGAGAAGCGACCGCTCCCGGCCGGACGGCCGCGCGAGTGGTACATCACGCACAACCGACGCCTGAAGGCCATGCGTCTGGCGATAGCCCTCCTCGACTCGGGCGTCTATCTGGCGAACCAAGCGAACAACACCCGGATCCGGAGCATGGCGGAGGAAGTGGGAATCCATCCGCCGTCGGACATCACCTGCCACATGGTGCGCGCCCTGATGCGCTACAGCCGCTGAGCTGTCGCACGGACGCGTAAGCACGCGCACGGACGCCTACGGGCGGGGGCCCAAGGGTCCCCGCCCCTCGGCAGGGTCACCCGTTCGCCGTACCCGGCATGCGTACGCGTCCGTGGCGGCATTGGCTGCTGTGGAGAGGAGGCTGTTGCCTGGAGCTGCCGACGGAGAGGGGCCAGGGGCGATGACCACCCCGGACGAGCGTGCCCGGCAGGGCAGGGCTGCCCGCAAGCATGCCTCCCGTTCCTCGCACGGAGCCTGGATACCCTCCGCGGATCGCGCCGACCCGGTGAGCGTCCTCGAGCGGCAGGGCGCGGACCGCGTCCAGGAGCTGCTCCCCATCCGGTACGCCCGCATGGCCGCCTCACCTTTCTCCTTCCTGCGGGGCGCCGCCGCCGTCATGGCGGGGGATCTCGCCGTCCAGTGGCAGACCGGACTCATGGTCCAACTCTGCGGCGACGCCCACCTGTTGAACTTCGGCCTGTTCGCGTCCCCGGAACGCACCCTGCTCTTCGACCTCGACGACTTCGACGAGACCTGCCCAGGGCCCTTCGAGTGGGACGTCAAACGCCTGGCCGCGAGCATCGCCGTGGCGGCCGGCGGCAACGGCCACCCGGAGCGCGGGACGCGCGAGGCATGCCTCGCGGCGGTGGCGGCGTACCGCACATCGATGAGACGCCTTGCGGGACTCGGCGAACTGGCGGTCTGGTACGAACGGACGGACGCCCAGGACCTGTTGCCCCTCATCCGCTCGGGCCGCCACCGCGAGCGCGCGGCGACCACCCTCGACCGGGCACGCCGCCGCACGAGCCTGCAGGCGCTCGGTAAGCTGACGGAGAAGGTCGACGGAGCTCCCGGCATCCGCCGCATCATCCACGACCCGCCGCTCCTCGAACCGGCGGGCGCCCCGGACCTCGCGGCCGTACGCAAGATCTTCGGCGACTACCGCTCCACGCTCTCCGAGGAGCGCCGACTCCTCCTCGACCGCTACCACTTCGTGGACGCGGCACGGAAAGTGGTGGGAGTGGGCAGCGTCGGCACCCGCTGCTTCATCGTGCTCCTGGCCGGGCGCGACGCCGACGACCCGCTCTTCCTGCAGATCAAGGAGGCGGGCCGCTCGGTACTCGAAGAGCACCTGCCGGCAGGACCGTACGCCCACCCCGGCCACCGCGTGGTCGCGGGCCAGCGCCTGCTCCAGGCGGCGAGCGACATCTTCCTCGGCTGGATGACGGGCCCCCAGGGCCGCTCCTACTACTGGCGCCAGCTCCGCGACATGAAGGGCTCGGCGGACGTCGAGGCCATGTCCGCCACGGAGCTGCGCTCCTACGCCCGGCTCTGCGGCACGGCCCTGGCCCGCGCCCACGCCCGCTCCGGCGACCGCGTGGCCATAGCCGCCTACCTGGGCGGCTCCGACACGTTCGACCGGGCGATCGCGGACTTCGCGCTGCGCTATGCCGTGCAGAACGCCCAGGACCACGCGGCGCTGACGGAGGCGATCGCCTCGGGGGTGGTGAACGCCGAGGATCCTGAGGGCGGGGGCGCTTGAGCCGGGCGACGGTGCTCCGGCAGGTGTTCTATGCGCCGGGGTCGCCCGGTACGACGCTTCCGCCGGGCGGGCAGCACGGCACCACCCGCACCACCCGGCGGAAGCGACTCAGAGGTACCCGGGGCGGCTGGACGTCCCTTGGGCCACTGGTGGGCGACAACTAGCGGATCTCGTCCGGGACCACCGTCAGCCACCGCTTGTCCGCGGTCACCTTCTGGCCGAGCTCCCGCTGCCGGTCGGCGTTCTTCTGCTTCATCTCGTTCAACTGCTTCATGTACGAGTCCTTGCGGTTGACCCAGACCCGCGCCCCGCCGTGCGCCACGTCCGCCGAGTGGAACAGCATCGGGCCGTCGCTCACCGGGGTGTCGCCCGCCGCGAGGATGGGCTTCTTCCACTCGTCGATGTACGTGCTGATGGCCGCGGGCTTGCCCTGGTACCAGGTCAGCGGCGCCCACAGGTTCGGCGTCAGCTCGCGCTTGGCGAGCTTCTTCTCGTCGAAGCGGCCCTCCGCGATCTCCTTGCGGGAGCTGGTGAGCTCGCCGGTCTTGCGGTCCTTGAGCTGCAGGCCTACGCCGATGACGTTCTCGGGCTTCACGTTGTAGCCGTACTTGGGGTCGGCCAGGACCATCCGCACCAGGTCCTCGCTGGCCGCGCTGACGACGTACACCTCGATGCCGTGCCCTTGCAGCGAGTTGTAGAGCTCCTTCATGCCGGTGAAGAACTCGGGCTTCTTGACCTCGGTCTTCGTCAGCTTCCCGTCCGCGTAGTACTCGGCGGGGATGGGCTTGTCATAGGCGAGGAGCTCGTCGACGTACCCCTTGAGCTCCTTGAGCGTGAAACCGGAGAAGATCTGAGCGGCCCACGGATAGGAGACCTGGTCGTCGATGTCGCAGAGCCGGAGGTAGTAGCTGTAGAGGCTCTCCTTGTGCTTCGCCGTGTCCTTGAACGGGATGATCTTCAGCGACGGGTCCATCGACTTGCGGGTGAGGACCCCCTTCATCTCCAGGAAGGGCAGGAGGGACTCCTCCAGGTCGTTGCGGTACGTCGTGTTGTCCGCGTCGAAGACGGCGTACGCGCCCTTGTGCTCGTTCTTCGCGATGACCTTGCCCAGCTTCTTCGCGACCGGCTTGGGCCAGTGCTTCAGCTCGGCCGTGGCCTTGGAGCTCTTCGCGGCGGTTCTCGCCGAGGCGTCGGCGGCCGTCGCGTCCGTGCTCGGCCAGAGAGCCGTCCCCGCGAGAACGGCCGCGGTGAGCGCGCCCGCCGTGCCGAGTACGGCCAGCTTGCCCTTTGCCTTTACTGCCATGGTTCTGTGCCCCCTGAGAGCGGTCTGCGCCCCGTCCGGAGCGGCGGGTCATCGTATGGGGTGGGGCAGCGGATTCCCATGATCGACATCACCGGACGGAACGGGCATGAGAGGGCCGTGGGCGGGTAGTGGCATCGGACGCCCAAAGGCGTTCGGGGCTGCTCCGGAGCGGCGCTCATCGCATACTGGTGAGCATGGAGACCGTCTCCCGTGAGTTCGTACGGGCCGCTCCGCGGCTCGACGACATGGTGGTGTCCGCCGTCGGCTACCGCACGGCGGGGGAGCGGCCCGGCCTGCACCGCGGCCTGCCGTCCCCATATCTGACGCTGATCTTCTCGCTGGACGGCCCCGTCGCCACCGGCCTCAGTCCCGAGCAGGCGGTCGGCCCCGACGCCATCCGCACGGACATCGTCCTGGGCGGCCTGCACCAGTCCCCGGCATACATCGCCAGGCCCGAGCACGAGGCGGGCATCCAGCTCGCCGTGCATCCGCTCGCCGCCCGCGCCCTGTTCGGCGTACCGGCCTCGGCGCTGACCGGCGAGCTGGTGACGTCCGGCGCGGAGGTGATGGGGCGCCGCGCCGTCGACGTACGGGAGCTGCTGTGCGAGCAGGGCAACTGGGAGGAGCGATTCGCCTCCCTGTCCGGCTACCTGCGGCAGCGCGTGGCCGACGCAGACGCCGACGTGGACGGAGTCGTACGGCCCGAGGTCGCCGAAGCCTGGGCCTGGCTTGCCCGGCACCGGGGCGTCGGCACCCTGCGCGGCCTCTCCCGGCACGTGGCGCTCAGCGAACGCCGCCTGACCACGCTCTTTCGCGCGGAGACGGGCCTGAGCCCCAAGCAGGCGGGCCGCCTGATGCGCTTCCAGCGCGCCCGCAACGCCGTCGTACGCCCTGTCGCGTCGGGCGGCGCCCCCGACCTGGCCCGCGTCGCCGCCGACTGCGGCTACTACGACCACTCCCACCTGGTGCGGGACTTCCGGCAGTACACCGGGGTGAGTCCCAGCGGCTGGCTGGCCGAAGAGTGCCGGAATATCCAAGCCGGGAGCCATGGCGGGGGCGAAGAGTAGGACGCATGGACACCAACGAGAAGCAGCAGCCTGAGCCTCAGTCCGCCTCCGCCGGGCGCGCCCCCGATGTCTGGCCGTCGCTCCAGGCGAACGACGCCCCCGCCCTGATCGACTTCCTGGTCGGCACGGTCGGCTTCCTGCGTACCGCCGTCTACAAGGACGGCGACCGCGTGGCCCACGCCGAGCTCGACTGGCCCGAGGGCGGCGCCGTCATGCTGGGCTCGTACGACGAGAAGTCCCAGGACTGGTGCCTGAAGCCGGGCACCTTCGGCGCGTACGTCGTCACCGACCACGTCGACGACCTCTACGAGCGGCTCAGCGCCGCCGGAGTCAAGATCATCCGTGAGATCGAGGACCAGCCGTACGGCAGCCGGGAGTTCGCGATCGCCGACCCCGAGGGCAACAAGTGGTCCTTCGGCACCTACCGCGGCGCACCGAGGCCCGACGGGGCGTCCTGACCAGAGGTTCTGGCCAGGCGTCCTGACCAGGCGTTCTGAGGGGCGTCCTGACCTCGCGTGATAGCTTGCGGACGCCAGTCGACCCACACCAGGGCCAGGGAATCCGGTGCGAATCCGGAACTGACGCGCAGCGGTGAGGGGGAACGGGCGGGGCCACGGCCACTGGGCGTCCACGGACGCCTGGGAAGGCGCCCCGGCCGGCCGATCCCCGAGTCCGAAGACCTGCTGGCGCCTTCGCCCGCGCACCGAGCGGCGGAGGTGACGAAGCAGGCCAGGCTCCGCGTATGAGCCGTGAGACTCAAGGGATCGTGTGTCCTCCACAGCCCGTCGCGTACGTATACCCGTTCTTCTACCCGTCCTTCGCAGCACAGCCCGTCGCGTACGTACGCCCGTCCTCCTCAGCGCGGCCCTGGTCGTCACCCTGACCTCCTGCGGCGGCTCGCCGGACCCCTCCGCCACGTCCACCGCGGGCAAGAAGGCCGACGGCTATCCACTGACCCTGACCTCCTGCGGCAAGAAGGCGGAGATCAAGGCGCCGCCGCAGCGGGCGGTCTCCCTCGACCAGGGCTCCACCGAGATCCTGCTCTCCCTCGGTCTCGCGGACCGCATGGTCGGCACCGGGACCTGGACGGACCCGGTGCTCAAGGGCCTGGCGAAGGACAACGCCAAGGTGCCCCGGATCGCCGACAGCTACCCCTCCTTCGAGAAGGTCCTCGCCAAGGAGCCGGACTTCGTCACCGCGTCCTTCCTCGCGACGGTCAGCAAGGGCGGCGTCGCCGACCGCGCCAAGTTCGCGGAACTCGGCGTACCCGCCTATGTCTCGCCGTCCGACTGCGCGGGCAAGGACAACAGCGGCGACGGTGACGGCAAGCGGGTCAAGACGCTGACCATGGACACGGTGTACGGCGAGGTGCGGGACCTGGCCAGGGCCTTCGGGGTCCAGAAGCGCGGCGAGCGCCTGGTCGCGGAGCTCAAGGGCCGGGTGGCGAAGGCCACGAAGAAGATCGACGCGTCCGATACTTCGCTCCTCTACTGGTTCGCCAACTCCGACGCCCCCTACATCGCGGGTTGCTGCGGAGCGCCGGGCATCATCACCCGCGAGCTCGGCGTGAAGAACGTCTTCGACGACACCCGCGAGGAGTGGCCCCAGATCAACTGGGAGACGGTGGCGGACCGCGACCCGGACGCCCTGGTCATCGGCGACCTCACCCGCAAGTCGCAGACGGCCGAGAGCGCGAAGAAGAAGATCGAGTTCCTGGAGTCCAATCCGGTCACCAAGAACCTGACCGCCGTGAAGAAGAAGCGGTACGTGCTGCTGAGCGGCCAGGCCATGAACCCGACGATCCGCACGGTGGACGGTGTGGAACAAGTCGCCGACGCGTTGCGCGAGTTCGGGCTCGACAAGTGAGGGGAGGCGCCGGTGCTGGTGCTGGTGCTGGTGCTGGTGCCGGTGTCGGCGCCCGTGCCCGTGCCCGTATCGGTTCCGGTGTCGGCGTCGCGGGCGGCCTGCGCCAGATCCTGCTCTGGACGACGGGGCTCGCCGCCCTCGCACTCTCCGTGGCGGTGGCCGTCACGATCGGCCCCGCCGACATCTCCGTACCGGACGTGTGGTCGGCGGTGGCGGCCCACCTCGGCTGGGGCGAGGCGAAGCTGACGCCCATCCGGGACGGCATCGTCTGGAACCTGCGCATGCCGCGCACGCTCCTCGCGGCGGTCTGCGGCGCGGGCCTCGCGGTGTGCGGAACGGTCCTCCAGTCCCTCCTGCGCAACCCGCTCGCCGACCCCTTCGTGCTCGGCGTCTCCTCGGGCGCTTCCACGGGGGCGGTCGCGATCGTCGTACTCGGAGTCGGCGGGGGAGTGGTGTCGATCTCGGCGGGTGCCTTCGTGGGGGCCCTCTGCTCGTTCGCCCTCGTGCTGCTGCTCAGCCACACCCTGGGCGGGAGCGCCGACAGGGTGGTGCTTTCCGGCGTTGCGGCGATGCAACTCTTCTCCGCGCTCACCTCGTTCGTGATCCTGACTGCGGGCGATGCGGAGACGACACGGGGTGTCCTGTTCTGGCTGCTCGGTTCGTTGAGCGGCGTCGGCTGGACGGACGTCTGGCTGTGCGGGGCGATCCTTCTCGTCGCGCTCGTCATCTGCCTGGCGCATGCCCGCACCCTGGACGCGTTCGTGTTCGGCCAGGACGCGGCGGCGACGCTGGGAGTCCACGTGGCCCGCACCCGCCTCCTGCTGCTCTCCGTCACGGCCCTCCTCACGGCGGCGCTGGTCAGCAGCGCGGGCGCCATCGGCTTCGTGGGCCTGGTCCTGCCGCACGCGGCCCGCGCCCTGGTCGGCTCGGGGCACGCGCGCCTGCTCCCGGTCACGGCGCTCGCGGGCGCGGTGTTCCTGGTGTGGGTGGACACGCTGGCCCGTACGGTCCTGGACCCGCAGGAGGTCCCGGTGGGCGTGGTGACGTCCCTGATCGGCGTCCCGGCATTCGTCCTGGTCCTCTACCGCACGCGAAAGACGACGTGACCGACGACATGACCGACGGTGTGATCCCGCACGCTGCTGCCCCCGGCCTGCGGGCCGACCGGGTGACCAGAACGGCGGGCGGCCACCTCATCATCGACGGAGTGACCCTGGCGCCGCCCCCCGGAGCCACGGTCGGCCTGCTCGGCCCCAACGGCTCGGGCAAGTCCACCCTCCTGCGCATCCTGGCGGGCGTCCTGGCCCCGGCATCGGGAGCGGTCACGCTGGACGGCCGTCCGCTGCGGGACGTGGGCCGCCGCACGGTGGCACGCAGGGTGGCGGTGGTGGACCAGGACGCCACCACGCAGGTCGAGTTGTCGGTCGAGGACGTCGTACGCCTGGGCCGCATCCCGCACCGCAGGCCGTGGTCCCCCTCGACTCCCCAGGACGACGAGGCGGTTCGCGAGGCCCTGACCCGCACAGGCCTTTCCGACCGGGCAGGCCAGTCCTGGCACACCCTCTCCGGCGGCGAACGCCAACGGGTCCAGATAGCCAGGGCATTGGCCCAGGCCCCCCAGGAACTCCTCCTGGACGAACCGACCAACCACCTGGACATCCAACATCAGCTGGACATCCTGTCCCTGGTGGCCGACCTCCCCCTGACCAGCGTGATCGCCCTGCACGACCTGAACCTGGCCGCCATGTTCTGCGACCACGTGCTGGTCCTGCGCGAAGGCGTGGCCCACGCGTCGGGCACACCGTCCGAGGTGATCACGGAGGAGCTGATCGCGAAGGTGTACGGGGTACGGGCGGTGGTGACGAGGGTGGACGACGGCGGCCCGGACAGCCGCCCGTCGATCCGCTTCCTGAGGAGCTGAGCTCCTCCCTGCGAGGGCCGTCAGTCGAGCTGCAGACGTTCGGCGAGACCCGCGGCGGTGAAGGCGACGACCAACTCGGTGCGGCCCTCGGTGAAGTGGGCCCAGCTGTCGAAGTGGACGGGGACGACCCGGCGCGCTCCGAGGATCTTCGCGGCCTCGGCGGCCTGGGTGCTGTCGAGGACGATCGGTGCGCCGTCGAAGAGGAAGGGGAAGCGCGGTGCGCCGGCGAAGAGGACGGCGGTGTCCACCGGCCCGAACCGTGCGGCCGTCTCCTCTACCGCCGTGAGCGAGGCGTTGTCGCCGCTGACGTAGACCGTGGGCAGGCCGTCACCGGTCAGGACGAAGCCGACGACCTCGCCGGTGATCGGTTCGACGTCCTCGCGCCTGCCGGGACCGTGCACGGCGGGCACGCCCGTCACGGTCACGCGTCCGCCGCCGGGCCGGTCGAGCTCGACGGACTCCCAGTCGTGGAGCCCCTTCACCTTGTCCCCGAGGCTGTCGCGCAGGCGGCGTCCGCCGCCGGGCGTGGTGAGGGTGAGCGGTACGTCGGCGAGCAGGGCGCGGCCGGAGGCGTCGAGGTTGTCGGGGTGCTCGTCGTGCGAGAGCAGGACCACGTCGACGGGGCCGAGAGCGGAGAGGGGGACCGAAGCGGGCGCGGTCTTGGTCAGGCCGGGGCCACCGGGGGCCGGGTACTCGCCGGGCGCGTCGAAGGTGGGGTCGGTGAGGAACCTCAGACCGCCGTACTCGAAGAGGGCGGTCGGGCCGCCGAAGACGCGTACGGGGACTTGCTCGTCGGCCGTGCCGGAAGCGGCCGTGGAGGACATGGAAGACATGGAGGACACACACCTCACGGAAGGGGATTACTCTATCCGTGAGAAACCGTAGCCGTTTCTCACGGATGAAGGCAATGCGTACCATGAGAAAGATGAACGAGATCCTGCCCGCCGAGCCCGCGGAGCTGGCCGAGACTGCCGAGCCCGCCGAGTTGGCGCCACTGCCCGCCGAGCTGGCGCCGCCGCCCGCGCCGGGAGCGGAGCAGTACCCCGCACTCGACTTCGCCAACAGCGCCATCGCCCTGCCCGGCGGTCAGTTCACCGACTTCCTAGGCACCCCGGAGGCCACCAACCGGTGGCTCACCGAACGCGACCTGGCCCCGGCCGACGCGGGCCTGCAGGAGATGTGCACGGCGCAGCTGCGCACCCTACGGGAACAGATCCGGTCCCTGCTCGCCGCCCGGCTCGACGGCTGCCCACCCCCGGCGAGCGCGCTCGCCGCCCTCAACGAGGCCCTGACCAGGGCGCCCGCGGCCTCCCTGCTGCACTGGGATCCGGCCCGCGGCGGCATGTACCGCGCGGCGTCCCACCCCACGACGCAGATCGTCGAGCACGCCCTGGCGACCCTCGCCGCCGACGCCGCCGCCCTGCTCACAGGCCCCGACGCCGAACGCCTCACCGCCTGCGGCTCCCCTCCCTGTAACCGCTACCTGCTGCGCCACGGCCGCCGCCACTGGTGCTCAACCCGCTGCGGAGACCGCGCCCGCGCGGCCCGCGCCTACGCGCGGCGCGCGCAGCGGACCCCCGAGCCGCGCTAGCCCCAGGCTGGCCCCGAGGTCCTAGCCCGGACACCAGGGAACACCCACCGGTACGCGCTCCTGACGCTCGTCATCGCCGTCGCTCGTGGTGGCGCCCGTGGGAGCGAACCGACCGGTGGGCAGCCCCGTGAGCCGAGGCTGTGCGATCAGCAGGGAGCGCTGATGTTCGCGCAGTAGATCCAGCCGGTGGCGGGGGACGTCACGTGGTACCAGCGGTTGCCCGCGGGGTTGACCTGGCTGTAGTTCCAGTAGACGTCCTGCCCGTACGACGTGTTGTAGACGACACCGCAACTGGCGGACGCACAGCTCCTGATGGGCCCGCCGATCGACATGTCCCAGCCGGCCGCCGCCTTGGTGGCGGCCGCCTGGACGGGCGCAGGCTGGGTGGGCGCCGCCTGAGCGGGGGCCACCGCGGTCGCGGTCAGCGCGGTGCCGGCGAGAAATCCTGCCGCTGCGAGCATACGGATACGCATGAAAGCTCCTCTGTCGAGAGTGGCGCCCGGTGATGCCGGGGCCTGACAGAACGCCACTCTTCTCGGCCGCCGAGGAGCCGCTCAAGACCGATCCTGTCCGGGACATGTCCGGGACGTGTCCCGGACAGACCCCGGGCGCGTCGGACGTGAATTGGATCGCCCGAGATGCCGCTTATTGGGGCCGTGGCTCGTCGAGGTACTGGTCGGCCCAGGCGCTGATGATGTGAGCGGCCCGCTGCGCCTGCCCTCGCGCGGTCAACAGATGGTCCGCGCCTTCGAGCGAGATGAAGCTTCGCGGGTGCCGTGCCTCCTGGAAGATCTCCGCGGCATTGGAGATGTCGACGGTGGAGTCGGTGGGCGAATGCGCCACGAGGAGCGGAAGGTCCACCTCGCCGATCCGGTCGCGCAGGTGAGCCCGGCGCACGTCCTCGACGAAGGCGCGCTTGAGAACCAGAGTCCTCCCGCCGACGAACCACTCGTGCGCCCCGTCACTGAGGACGCGATCCAGGACCGAGTCGTACTGGCGCTCGACGTGACTGGGATCGACCGGCGCCGCAATCGTGGCCAGCGCGCGGAGGCCGACGATCTCGCCCGCAGCTGCGATCGCGGCGGCGCCTCCCCACGAGTGCCCCACCAGCAAATCCACCGGAGTCCCTCGCTCCGCCATGAAGGCCGCGGCACGGACAGTGTCCTGCACCTTGACGGTGAAGGAACCGTCCCCCCAGTCGCCCTCGGAGTCCCCGATCCCGAGATTGTCGAAGCGCAGCATGCCGATCCCCTCGCGAGCCAGCTGCTTGCTGACGCGCGAGGCAGCCGGCGATTCCTTGCCCAGGGTGAATCCATGTGCGAAGAGCCCCCAACCTCGGATCTCGCCCTCCGGCAGGTCGATCACCCCGGCCAGTTCGGGGCCGACGACGCTCGGGAATCTCACTTTTTCGTTCATGTGTGGTGCTCACCTAGGCAGGGACTGATCGTGGGGCAGGGAGACGAGAGTGACACTAGCCGAGCCGGTGTCAGCGCGAGACCAACAGAACAGTGGGGGGGCCCCCCCGTGCCGGGGGGGGCGCCCCCGCCAAGCGGACGAGGCGGCGGGGGCGCCCCCCCCCCCCCCCCCCGGTTGAATAGA
>NZ_JBHTSF010000107.1:0-14180 GCF_042795295.1 Streptomyces sp. NPDC056486 | reverse complement strand
CGCCACACCACCACACCTGGGGGCCCCCTCCCTGTCCGGGGCGCCCCCCCACTGTCCATGCTGACGAGGCGTCGGGCTCACCCGACCCCGCGCGCGATTTAGATGTCGAAGTACAGCACGGAAGCCATTCAGACCTGCGAATAAGAGAACTTGATGACGGGTCTGGTGCACAGCGGGTGCACACCGTGCACCCGCTGGGGGCTGCAGGCCGGAGGGCACCATCCGAGCGGCAGTCCGCCTGCCGGGAGATCGACGCCAAGTTGGTGCTACCGGTTGGAGTCGCGCGCTCCGGCCTGCGGTCTTCCCTGGGCCCACGACCACGGCACGGCCTGACTTCTTCATTGAGGCACGGAAGCCTGGGTCTTCGTTGCCATGGCCGAGCTGCTGGCCGAGCAGGGCATCACAGTCCACATGCTCTGCACGCATCGGGCCAGGGGCCGTGATCCGAGCGATCGGTCTCAGGACGCATTGGTGCGGACGCCGTGCCGTCGAAGCGTTACCCGCCGTATGTCAACGCTGTGAGAGTGCTTGCCCGCGCTGGCGAGGAAGGTCTCCACAACGGCTTCCTCATTCCACGAAAGGTGTCAGAGGTCGCTCGTAAGCTCTGGAGCATGGGGAGCACTGGAATCACTGAAGCCGATGTCGACAAGGCGATGACTGTCGTCGAGAGCAGCAGACAGTCACTTCGGCGGGATGACCCCGCCGTCCAAGTACTTGTCGCAGCAGTATCCGTGCAGCGTCGCTTACAGGGAGAGGGGACTACTGTCACGGACGACGAACTGCTTGGGGCGCATGACAACCTGCACGCAAGGATGCCGTACCGGCACGGCGGCTACCTGGAGATACTGGCCGAAGCGCTGCTGGCCCGCGGGATAGTGCCCTCGCCCGGCGAATACGACGGCGACTGGTGGCTGTGGTGGCCCAAGAAAGGTTATGGGCCGTGTCGTGACTGCCGACAGCCTCGCTCACTGACGCGCTACTCCGCCAAGTGGGGCAAGCCATACAGATACTTGTGCGCACGCTGCCGCAAGCAGGAATTGGCAGGCGATGCGGCGTATCTCAACAGCGTCACCGGTGTCACCCCAGAGGAAGGTGAGTCCGCCGAATCGCTCTTCACAAGACGTACGACAGCTCTCATCGGCCAGTTGGGCAGCCAGGCGGAAGTAGCACCTGAGAAGCAAGCGGGTCGCCCGAGTACCGAACAGTGGGGCGAGTACGTAGACCGGCTCATGGAAGTACTCGGCTCGCTCGACTGGGCTGGCTGGGAGGTCCCGGACGAATACGATTCGGACTGGGACGCAGAAACCGGCCCGATGCTCTTCGCCACGCTGTGGCGTACCGGCGCCGCGCTAGACGTCGAGTACTACCCGCGTGAAAGCCGACTCCGGCTCCTTCCCTACGAGGACGTATGCGGTGACTTCCCGGAGTCTTTTGCCGCACTCGCTAAAGAGGTCGAAATCGAAATCTCCCGCGAAGGCGACGAGGCCGTCACGGCAGTCCAACATCGAGCCGGCGCGTTGGGATTGCTCGATGCAACTCGCGTCCGTGTGGTGGAAGGGGCTGATCCGGAGGCCGCGGAGGCGTTTGGAGCTGAGTTGCTCCGGTCCCTCTTCAGCCCGGCAGCCTCGTACCGGAAGATCCCCGTTGCGGACCTTGTCAAGGAAGCTCTACAGCACCCCGATCTCAGCACCTATCTGCGCTGGGTTGTCGGTATGGCAGGCCGCGACGTGCACCCGGATCCGGTCCCCGATGCGGCGGCTCTGGGTATCGCGGCGTGGTGCTGGCGCAATGAAACGGCTGTAGAGGCTCACCACCTTCCCTCAGACGTGCTGATGGCTCGAGTGAATATTGCGGTGACTCGCGCGGTGCTGCCCCATGTCTGCCCGTACGAAGGTATCGACTGGGACGGGATCGAGCAGTCACTGACTGATGCAGACTGGGAACTCCCAAACGGTCGGACTGTCTCCTCCCTGTTCGGTGGCGGGTGGCCGGAAGTGCAGTCGACGGTGCGCGAGCAGGTCCGGAAATGGCAACGCCTCGACAACGAACTTCTTGGTCCGGATACCACTTTGAGGCTAATGACGATCGGGGGCTCGACAAGCTACACATGTCATTGGTGGGGCCAAGGGCGGTGGCGCGCGATCTGCGAAGAGATCGTCCGCGATGCTGTCGAAGCTGGCTTCACGCTGCCGCAGCCGTACGACTGCCGTGGTTCTGCTGCTTTGATCGACGACTTGGAACACCCTGACATGCAGTCCGACGCAGTGCTGGACTGGCTTATCGACATGCCCGAAGCCTCAGTTTCAGGGCCTCACGGATTGCGCCACCACTCAGCTACCCAGCCGCTCGTGCGCGAATACGATCCATGGTGGGCAACGCCGGAGGGAGACTGACCCCGCGATCATCGGCAGCCCAGTGCCCCTACCAGCAGATCGAGCGTCTACCTCCAGCAGGTTCTGCTGGAGGTAGACGCTCAGGGAGTCCTTCGGCCGACGACCTGCCGAGTTCGAGCTTACTTTCTAGATGTCGAAGTAGAGGTGAGAAGCCCTCCTGACCTGCATTGATGCTGCTGTGTGGAGTGCTCCGGTGCTAAGGGTGCACATGGCGGTAATCGACGTGTAAGGACGTGGAACAGCTAGCTCCGCGACCTACAGCGGTAGCCTGGGCGCCCCAATTGCGACCAACATCATTGGGAGTGCAGCACGTTGACGATCTCTGATCCGCGAACAGAGCAGGATCCCGCGTCGATGGGGGGCGCCACACCTGGGCCTCCTCCGCAGCAGGCGGGCCTGACGGGGGCTGGGCTGATCCAGATCATGGGTGCAGTCTTCACTACCCTGGCGCTTGGCCTTTCCGTCATCCTGTACGCCTCAGTCGATGGCTTCTACCGGCAGTTCGAAGGCATGCCTCTCGAGTGGGCCGGCCTGGACGCACCAACCCTGCTGTGGCGTGCGGCACCGATGGCGCTCATTGTGAGCTTCATGCTGACTGTGGTCAGCGGTCTCTTTGCCGCCCTCGTGATGTGGCTTGCTCAGGCGCCGACGGACGGAACGCTGGGCGGCTTCGTGCGCTTCGCACAGAAGCACATGTGGGTCCGAACTGCCCTGCTCGCCTTGCCGTCCGCCCTCTTGATCAGTATTCCGGCATTTGGCGAGGGTCAGTTGGTGTCCGACGGCACCGGAGCCGCCATGCTGCTGATCTTTTGGTGGCTCCTGTTTGGGCTTGCGGTCGGAGTCGTTCCCCTTGTAGTGCCGCAACGTTTCCACCGGCCTGCCCGCGTAGCCGTCGCCCTGGCGATGGCCCTGAGTATCAGCGGTATCTGGGCAGTGGGAGTGATGGAGGAACGCGGCGCGCGAACCGAACGTACCGGGCAGGTCGGTTTCGCCGAGCAGGCCATCGGGCTTCGCTTCCAATATGTTCGTGTGACGGTGGCCAAGATGCCGGGGCATGCAACTGAGGAGCCGTTTTTCGCCCTCTACCTCGGTGAATCTGGGGGGATCCAAACCTTGTATGACTGCAGCCGAGGTGAGCTAAGGAGACTTCCTGTCCCCTCGGTTCGGATGGCGATCGACACGGATGGCCGGGCCGCTGCGGCAGTGCAGTGGGCCTGCCAAGCCCAGCGTCACAGTGCTGATTGACGGCGAGGTCCGGCAGTCCTGAGCGGCGCTTTGTGCGCGGCGACAGACGCTCGGGGACCTTCAGGCGAACTACGATGAGTTGGCCGGACTGGTGGATCAAGCCTCGGCAGTGGTTGATCTGTTGCGGAACAACCAAGCGGCGCGTGAAGGCAGCCGCGAGCAGTTCACAGCAGGAGGTGCGCGCGGCCCTGGGACGCCACCTCTCTCTGGGGAATCGGACTGACCGATCAGATCATCCGAGGTGGCGCTTTACGCGACTTGACCGATGGGCCTACCGCGCGTAGGTACGAACTATCAGCGGATGACAGCGGCTGATCATGCCATCGGCAACGCTGACAAGGAGCAGTGGAGCGCCACGCGCCGACCAGATCTGGCCGCCGTTCTCTATCCGCCGGTCGCTAGAACAGCTCCTCTGCCACACTCCACAGCTGATGGACCAAGGCATTGAGTCGGGGGGTACGAGCGCTATGGCAAAGACGCGAAAGGGCTACTACCGGGCGGCGCACTACGTGAAGCCGACATCGGTTTCCAGTAGGGCCAAGAAGCCGGCGTTCTGGGTGGTCGTTGTCGGAGCGCTCTTGTTGATCGCTGCTTGGAACACCCTCTTCGGCGACGATGGCGACAAGACGACGCCGGAGCCCCAGCGGACTGCCCAGTCAGTCACGGGATCGCCGTCCCGATAGCTTTCGGAACGTTCGTCCCCAGGCGGACGAGGTTCGGGGTGCCTCCTCGGTTGCAGATGCGTCTGCAGCCGGGGGAGCAGACCGAAGCCGTTCCCAACACGACTGCCAGTCGTCCAGTTGCTCGTCAGGCACCCCGCAGGCGGTCAGATAGACGCTGGTCGTCCGCCAAGTCCGGGGCAGATTATTCCGGTTGAGCAGGCTGCCGACTGTCCCGGGAGCGATCTGCCCGCCGGAGCGATGGCTGATGGCCGTATGCGTGAGGGCGCTGGTGATGCGCACCTGCCCCAACGCGCTGAAGAAGCCTTCCACGGTGCGGACGGCTGCAGGGTCTGGCCACGCGCGGTGGTCCACACGCCCGCCACCCGGACTGCTGGAAATGAGGGATCGGCTGAAGGAGGGATTCCATCCCAGCGCGAGTCTGCCGTTGCTGTTGCGCTCTCGTCCCTGGGGGACGGGCCGGCCCTTTGCTGCGAGTGACTGCCTCAGCTCGCGAAAGATGCTGTCGAGATCCAGCCGTTCGGGGCCTCCGGTGATGCCGGTGGTGAGGATGGCGAGCAGCTCGCCGGTGAAAGCGGTGTGGGGTTCTCCGGGTGGGGCGAGCGCCTGTCGGTTCTCCGAGGCCGCGGCGAGCAAGTACGTCCCTTCGACATCAGCTTGAGCGGCCAATTCCGAAGGCGCCATTGCTCCCAGAGCGAGTCCGCCGTAGCAGCAGTCGAGGATGACGACGGTACGCTCCGCTCGCCCATCCAAGAGAGCATCGCGGAGCCAGCTGTAGGGAATCCCCGTGTCGACCCGATGCTGTTTGGACTGAGGTAGCCCGAGATAGAGCTCGCCCCCTGGGGTGACGAGGCCATGTCCCGCGTAGTACACGAGCAGCGTGTCTCTGGCTGTTGCGCTGGCCTCGCGCAGGGAGTCCAGCGTTGCCACCGCACTGGGCGGGTTGGAAAGCACGACGCAGGCCTCCCTGCCGAGACTCCACGACGTGGGTCCGGTGAACACCTCTGCCAAGGAGCTGAGGTTGTTGGAAACTGAGGGAAGGTCTTCCAGGAAGTCGTAAGTGCTCGTTCCGATCAGCACTGCCCTCGTAGCGCCGGGGTCTGGGAACACGCTCACCATGCCGAGCCCTCCTCGTCGTTCTGCCGGCCCCCTTGAAGTAGCCGTGTGATGCGTGCGATCTCCTCGTCACTGCAGTCGGTCAACGCGGCAACAAGTTCCTCGTGCTGGACCGTCACACGGGAGGCCCGCGGGCGTGTCTGCTTCCAAGCGACAAGCGTCAGGGCGAAGTTCGCGGCGCTCCAGCCGTTCTCCGTGACCAACTGCAGGATGTCGGCAACCGCCCCCATCTCGCCCGCGCGCGGTGGCTGCTCGCTCATTTCCACACTGGCGGTACGCCGGAGATCGGGGTCTCGGCGGAGCCAGGTCAGCAGTGAGTGGAGCTCGTCATCCGTCGGTTCGACGCGAATCTCGACGTGCATGTAGATCCCCCACTCGTTGCGCTCCGGGATTCGGGCGGTCTCAACCATGCTCGGGCATGGCCATGCGCGGAATGGTGTCTTCGCTCAACCGCTCTGCGAAGTAGCAGAACGAGGCGCAGAAGAATCTACGCGGCGGCTCGATAGCGTCGGCCGATCGCCTTGCGAGCCTTCTCGATGGCTCCTCCCACGCGGTGGACGTACCGGCGGAGGGCGAACGCAGGGTCCTCATGACCGAGGAGATCGGCGAGGGTGTAGACGTCAACGCCCTCGTTGATCGCCTCGGAGGCGAAGAGGTGCCGCAGTGCGTGCATCATCTTGTCGCGGCAATCCTCCCACTTGCGACCCTTACCAACAGGCGTGTCGTTGAGGGCCTTTATCGCGCCGATCGCCTCCAGGGCGCTCTTCCAGAGGCAGTTGAAGTAGTTCTTGTTCAGCGGCTCCTACTCGCGGTGCTCTGGTGTGCAGGCTGGACTGCACTACAACTACCCCGAGATCTTTGCTGAGCCGTACGATTCAGACGGCTATTACATGTCGGTCCGTGCGCCGGAGCCCGGCGACGACGAGACCGACTCCTGGGACATCAAGATCGGCCGCTGGGAACCCGATGACCCCGATGAGGAGGACGGCAGCGCGACAGGAAGCGCGGTACTGCGTTGCGTGCCGCCCGCCCCGCCGGACGCTAATCAGATCGCCAATCTGTTGAACCAGCTCGCACAACAGCCGGATCTACTCGCCCAATGGGCCGAGACGAGTGTCGGAGCGGCACTTGTGGGAACGGAGCTCATTGCTGAGAGCTACGTCGACTGAGCCCCGGCCCTTAGAAGCGCCGAGCGTGAGCGGACGGGTCAGCACCACGTTGGACGAGATGGCGGCGACGATCCAGTGAAAGGCTCCTGACCAGGCGCAACGGGCGGGACATGATTACCCAGCACGTCCCGTCACGATCACGTAGACCATCGTAATGCGTAGGTCTCGAAACGAATGAGGCCGCCACCCCAACGGGGAGTGGCGGCCTCACTGTTACTGACGACGCTACGTCAGAGGATCGGTCAGGCGGTGCACAAGAGGGCGGAAATCAAGCGGCAACAGCGAGCGCTGCTGAGCAGCGTTTTCGCAGGTCAACGCATGTTTTCAGGATTCCTGCCCAGATCACCCGGACCTGATCTTTAGATGTCGAAATAGAGCTCGAACTCGTGCGGGTGCGGCCGCAGCTGGATCGGGGCGATCTCGTTCGTGCGCTTGTAGTCGATCCACGTCTCGATCAGGTCGGGGGTGAAGACACCGCCGGCGAGAAGGTACTCGTGGTCGGCCTCGAGGGCGTCGAGGACGGCCGGGAGGGAGGTCGGGACCTGGGCGACGCCCGCGTGCTCCTCGGGGGCGAGCTCGTAGAGGTCCTTGTCGATCGGCTCCGGCGGCTCGATCTTGTTCTTGACGCCGTCAAGGCCGGCCATCAGGAGCGCCGAGAACGCCAGGTACGGGTTCGAGGACGGGTCGGGCGCGCGGAACTCGACGCGCTTGGCCTTCGGGTTCGAGCCCGTGATCGGGATACGCATGGCAGCCGAGCGGTTGCGCTGCGAGTAGACCATGTTGACCGGGGCCTCGAAGCCCGGAACCAGGCGGTGGTAGGAGTTCACCGTCGGGTTCGTGAAGGCGAGCAGCGAGGGCGCGTGCTTGAGGATGCCGCCGATGTAGTAGCGGGCGGTGTCCGAGAGGCCCGCGTAGCCCTGCTCGTCGTAGAACAGCGGGTCGCCGTTCGCCCACAGCGACTGGTGGACGTGCATGCCCGAGCCGTTGTCACCGAAGATCGGCTTCGGCATGAAGGTCGCGGTCTTGTCGTTGCGCCAGGCGACGTTCTTCACGATGTACTTGAAGAGCATCAGGTCGTCGGCCGCGGCGAGCAGCGTGTTGAACTTGTAGTTGATCTCCGCCTGGCCAGCGGTGCCGACCTCGTGGTGCTGGCGCTCGACCTGGAGGCCGTTCTTGTCCAGCTCCAGGGAGATCTCGGCACGCAGGTCGGCGAAGTGGTCCACCGGCGGGGCCGGGAAGTAGCCGCCCTTGTAGCGGACCTTGTAGCCGCGGTTGTTCTCGACCGCACCGGTGTTCCAGGCGCCGGCCTCGGAGTCGATGTGGTAGAAGCTCTCGTTCGCCGACGTCTGGAAGCGGACGCTGTCGAAGACGTAGAACTCGGCCTCCGGGCCGAAGTACGCGGTGTCCGCGATGCCGGTGGACGCGAGGTAGGCCTCGGCCTTCTTGGCGATGTTCCGCGGGTCACGGCTGTACTGCTCGCCCGTGATCGGGTCGTGGATGAAGAAGTTGATGTTGATGGTCTTGTCGCGACGGAAGGGATCGACCCGGGCGGTCGACAGGTCCGCGCGCAGCGCCATGTCGGACTCGTGGATGGCCTGGAAGCCGCGGATCGACGAACCGTCGAAGGCGAGCTCCTCGTTCGGGTCGAACGCCGCTGCCGGGATCGTGAAGTGCTGCATCACTCCGGGCAGGTCGCAGAACCGGACATCTACGAACTTCACGTCCTCGTCCGCGATGAACTTCTTTGCGTCGTCGGCGTTCTGGAACATCCAACTCCTCCTACTCCCGGCCCCCAGGCGGGGACGGGGTTGCAGCTCGTTGTGCGGCCAGTGCGGTGGCACACGCTGGGACCCGACCATAGGGACGGGGGATTTCTCAAGCATGACCCATTTGTTTCGCCGAAGTTAACCGAGGCGAGTTCGGGCCAGGTGTCATTCGCCCTACCCCGACCGTCCTCGTACGAAAACGGGCGCAGTACCGTGGACGGGTGGACAACAGGCAAGTAATCGGATCGTGGCTCTCCGGCCCTCGTGCGGCGGCAGAGGACGCGGGCGTCGACTTCGGATACCGGGGAGAGCAGCTCGGCCTGCCGAAGGAGGGGCCGGGCTCGATCGCGAGGCCCGGGCGGCGCATGGGCGCCCTCGCCGTGGACTGGGCCCTGTGCCTCCTCATCGCATACGGCCTGTTCGCTCGCGGTGACATGCAAGCGATGGGCAACTGGGCGCTCGGCATCTTCTTCGTCATGTCCGTCCTGACGGTCGGCACGGTCGGCTGCACCCCCGGCAAGGCCCTCTTCAGGCTGCGCGTCGTCGCCGAGGGCGGCGGCCGCCTCGGCATCGTCCGGGTCCTCCTGCGCAGCGTGCTGCTCTGCGTGGGTATCCCGGCCCTCATCTGGGACCGCGACGGCCGCGGCCTGCACGAGCGCCTCGCCCGCGCCGTCCAGGTGCGGATCTGAGCGCGTAGGCGACACCGCGCTTCCCGTACGACGCGTTTCTCGTACGACGCGTTTCTCGTACGACGACGAAGGCCCCGGAACCCATCGGTTCCGGGGCCTTCGTCAACGTAGAGACAGGAGAGGTGGAAAGAGGCGGAGAGTTACCGCATCTTCGTTACCGCATCTTCGGGCCGCCGCGAGGCATCCGCGCACCCTTGGGCATGGGCCCCTTTGGCAACGGCATGTTGCTCATCAGGTCCCCCATCGCGCGCAGCCGGTCGTTCGTCGCCGTTACCTGCGGGCCCTGGAGGACGCGGGGCAGCTTCAGAAGCGTCGTACGCAGCTTCTTCAGCGGGACCTGGCCCTCGCCGGTGCCGACGATGACGTCATGCACCGGGACGTCCGAGACGACGCGCGCCATGCGCTTCTTCTCGGCGGCCAGCAGGCTCTTCACCCGGTTCGGGTTGCCCTCGGCGACGAGCACGATGCCCGCCTTGCCGACCGTGCGGTGCACGACGTCCTGGCTGCGGTTCATCGCCACCGCCGGAGTCGTCGTCCAGCCGCGGCCGATCTTGTCGAGCACCGCGGCCGCCGCACCGGGCTGGCCCTCCATCTGCCCGAAGGCCGCACGCTCTGCCCTGCGCCCGAAGACGATCGCCATCGCGAGGAAGGCGAGCACAAAGCCGAGAATGCCGAGATAGATCGGGTGACCGATCAAGAAGCCGATCGCGAGGAAGACACCAAAGGTGACGATTCCCACAGCCGCGATGATGAGACCGATCCGCGGATCGGCCCTGCGGGTCATCTTGTAGGTCTGAGCGATCTGCTTGAGTCGCCCGGGGTTCGCGGCGTCCGCCGCGGTTTCCTTCCTCGCCATGCCGTGAAGTCTACGTGTCCCTGGAAGTGACTACGACGTGCGGGTTGTCATCGCCTCTTCGACCACGCGAAGTGCCTCTGCCCGGTCCTTGGCGCGACGCCGGTCGTCGAGCACGGACGTCCAGGCGTTGCGGCGTGCGGTGCGCTGGCCGCTGCTCATGAGAAGCGACTCGACGGCACGGAGTGCGTCGGTGACGGACGGGATGGCGGTGGCGCGTACGGGCGCGGCCTGCATGGTGGGGCCCTCCTGGGCGGCTATGGGTAAGGCTGTACGTGGGGTAATTCCAGGGTCACTGATTGGTGTTACCAGGGCGTGACTGACCGGTCAAACACGGATGAAGCCTTGACGCTGAGCCGCAAAACATTGACGTGGCCCGTACGGTCCCCTCACCTGCGGAGACTGTACGGGCCACGTCATCTCGGCCACTACTCACCAGTAGTCACTTGTGCGCCGATTCACACAGTTGGCTCTCGCCGAAACTCGCCGCCTTGGATCACACCGCCTGCGAGGCGACGTACGCCCCGCGCTTCTCGACCGCCATCTGGAAGAGGCGCCCCGCACGGTACGAGGAGCGGACCAGTGGGCCGGACATGACCCCGGAGAAGCCGATCTCCTCGGCCTCCTCCTTCAGCTCCACGAACTCCTGCGGCTTGGCCCAGCGCTCCACGGGGTGGTGGCGCGGCGTCGGGCGCAGGTACTGCGTGATCGTGATGAGCTCGCAGCCCGCGTCGTGCAGCGCGTGCAGCGCCTCGCTGATCTCCTCGCGCTCCTCGCCCATGCCGAGGATGAGGTTCGACTTGGTGACCAGACCGGCCTCGCGGGCGCGGGTGATGACCTCGAGCGAGCGCTCGAAGCGGAAGCCGGGGCGGATCCGCTTGAAGATGCGCGGCACGGTCTCCACGTTGTGCCCGAGGACCTCGGGGCGCGAGGAGAAGACCTCGGCCAGCTGGTCGGGGTCCGCGTTGAAGTCGGGGATGAGCAGCTCGACCTTGGTCTGGCCCTCCGCGCGCTCCGCCGTCATCGCGTGGATCTGGCGCACGGTCTCCGCGTACAGCCAGGCGCCGCCGTCGTCCAGGTCGTCGCGGGCGACGCCGGTGATGGTGGCGTAGTTCAGGTCCATCGTGACGACGGACTCACCCACGCGGCGCGGCTCGTCGCGGTCGAGTGCCTGCGGCTTGCCCGTGTCGATCTGGCAGAAGTCGCAGCGCCGGGTGCACTGGTCACCGCCGATGAGGAAGGTGGCCTCGCGGTCTTCCCAGCACTCGTAGATGTTGGGACAGCCCGCCTCCTGGCAGACCGTGTGCAGGCCCTCGCTCTTCACGAGATTCTGCATCTTCGTGTACTCGGGGCCCATTTTCGCCCGAGTCTTGATCCACTCGGGCTTGCGCTCGATGGGGGTCTGGGCGTTCCGGACCTCCAGGCGCAGCATCTTGCGTCCGTCGGGTGCGACTGCGGACACATCGGCTCCCTGTAGCTTCGATTCTTCGGCGCACACCAGGGTACGCCCGTGATGTCGTTGGGCTTACGCTCGGCCAACCTCTGGCCGACGGGGTGCATTCCCCGCAGCCCCAGATGTCTGGATGGTTCCAGGCGGTCCTGAGCGGTTCTGACGCGTTTCTAGGCGGTCGCCTTCTCGGCTTCCGGACTCTCAACCGTCATATCGGCGGTCTTCTCGGGGCTCTCTGCGGGCTTCTCGACGGTGCGCGGCTTGAGCTCCGCGTTCTCCAGGACGTCCCGCAGATGTTTCTCGGCGACGGGCAGGATGTCGGCGATCGTGACCTCGCGGCCCAGTTCGTACGAGAGCGACGTCACTCCCGCGTCGCGGATGCCACACGGGATGATCTTGTCGAACGACGTGTTGTCCGGGTTCACGTTCAGCGCGAAGCCGTGCATCGTCACGCCCTTGGCCACGCGGATGCCGATGGCCGCGATCTTGCGGTCCTCGCGGCGCTGGCCGGCGTTGGACGGGGCGTACTCCGGGCCGTTGAACCGGGCGTCGAACTCGTCGTCCTGCGTCCGGGGGTCGAAGTCCAGGTTCAGGCCGCCGAGCGCCGGACGCTGTGACACCGGGTCGCCGAGGACCCATACGCCGCTGCGGCCCTCGACGCGAGACGTCTCCAGGCCGAATTCCGCACACGTGCGGATAAGTGCCTCTTCCAGGCGGCGTACATGTGCTACGACGTCCACCGGGCGCGGCAGCTTCTGGATCGGATAGCCCACGAGCTGTCCGGGGCCGTGCCAAGTGATCTTGCCGCCGCGGTCGACGTCGACGACAGGGGTGCCGTCCAGCGGGCGCTCGCTGTCCTGGGTGCGGCGGCCCGCGGTGTAGACCGGCGGGTGCTCGAGCAGCAGACACGTGTCCGGGAGTTCGTCGGCGAAGCGGGCGGCGTGCACGCGGCGCTGCTCGTCCCAGGCCTCCTGGTACTCGACCGCGTCCGGGCCGAAGCCGAGCCGGACGAACTGAAACTCACTCACGGCAAGTGCCTCCCTAGTACCTGCGCCGCAGAACCTGCACCGTGCATCCGCAGAACCTGCACGGTGCATATATCGCGCCCCCAGCCACTGTACGGGCAGCGGATTCTCGTCAGTCCTCCGGTCAATCCTCACACGATCGGATGAATGCGGGTCGAAGGCCGCGATGCGGGCGGTGAGGGCCGCTACATTCACGCCGTTCACAGAGCCATAAGGGCTGCTCAAGCAACGCCCGAAAGGCAGGAGACCGCACAGCTGATGACGGAACGACCTCCGCAGCGCACCCCCAACCGCCAGCTAGCCGCGCTTATCTCAGAAGCCGGGTTCTCCAATGCGGGCCTCGCGCGCCGCGTCGATCAGCTGGGCCTCGAGCACGGTCTCGATCTGCGGTACGACAAGACGTCGGTGACCCGCTGGCTGCGCGGGCAGCAGCCGCGCGGCACCACCCCCGCCCTTATCGCCGAGGTCTTTACCCGGCGGTTAGGGCGCAGACTCTCCGCACAGGATCTCGGGCTCGACGCGTGTGCGCCGGTGTACGCCGGGCTCGAGTTCGCGGCGAGCCCGGAAGAGGCGATCGACATCGTCGGCGGGCTCTGGCGCAAGGACTCCGGAAGCCATGCCGAACTGCGGAAGATCGCGTTCACCCCGGCAGGGCTCGTCGTCCCCAGCAGAGACTGGCTGATCGGCCGCGCCGACGACCGGGTGGGGCGCGGTGACCACGGAATGAACGGCGGCCGCGTGCCCACCCAGGGCCGCCCGGCCGTGCCCCGCCAGCGCAAGGAGCCCGAGCGGGGCGTCGGGGCGAGAGTGACGAGCGGCGACATCTCGGCCCTGCGCTCCGTCGGCGAACTCTTCCGGGCGCTCGACCACGCGTACGGCGGCGGGCACGCCCGGCAGGCACTCGTGCGCTATCTGGAGCACGAGGCCGAGCCGATGCTGCGCGGCACGTACGGCGAGCAGGCCGGGCGGCGGCTCTTCGGGGCCGCCGCCGACCTCACCCGGCTCGCGGGCTGGACCTCGTACGACATCGCGGCGCACGGCCTTGCCCAGCGGTACTACGTCCAGGCGCTGCGGCTCTCGCAGGCCGCGGGCGACCGCGCGTACGGCTCGTACGTCCTGATCACGATGAGCCGTCAGGCCGTCTACCTCGGGCACGGCAGGGAGGCGGTGCAACTGGCGCGGGTGGCCCAGCAGGGCGTCGGCTCGTCGGCGCCGCCCGTCGTACAGGCCCTGCTGCACTCGGTCGAGGCGCGCGGGCACGGGGTGCTCGGCGAGGTGCGGGCGTGCACGGCGTCGATGGTGCGGGCCGAGCGTGCTCTGGAAACGGCGCGGCCCGGTGACGAAGTCCCTTACTGGGCTCGGTTCTTCGACGAGGCGCAGCTCGCGGACGAGTTCGGGCACTGCCACCGGGACCTCCAGCAGTACCGTGTGGCCGCCCAGCACGCGGAGCGCTCGCTCCAGCTGCGCGCCCCCGGGTACGCCCGCAGCCGCCTGTTCTGCCGGGTGGTGCTCGCTTCCTCGCGCCTCGGCCTCGGCGAGCTGGAGCAGGCCTGCCAGCTGGGCGCTGAGGCGGCGCAGGCCGCGGGTGAGATGCGGTCGGTGCGTGCGGTCGAGTACGTACGCGACTTCGAGCGGCGGCTCGAGCCGTACCGCGATGCGGCGGCGGTGCGCGGGTACCGCGACCGGGTGGCGGCGTTGAGCTGACCGTCTGCCCACGGTGGGCGCATGTGTAAGGGGCGGGTTCAGCGCAGGCGCGCGACCTCCTCGGGGGACAACGCCTCGTCCCACGTGGTG
>NZ_JBHTSF010000106.1:0-31067 GCF_042795295.1 Streptomyces sp. NPDC056486 | reverse complement strand
ACACCACCCCCCCCCCTTCTCCACCCCCCCCCCCCTGTGGGGGGGGGGGGCCACACACCCTGCCCCCCCGCCGCCGGGCCCCCCCGAAAGGGACAGCAGGGCGACGGCGTATGCGCGCTCTGGTCCGGGTGGCCGGAACTCGCCTCGGCCTGCGGTCCTAGTCCGCATTGCGCACCAGGTGGGGGGCCGTGTGACCGATGTCGGACGCGCGGCCCCTGCCTAGTGTGGTGGACGTCAGCACGGGGGCACTTCAGACGCAGGAACCAGACGCAGGAACCAGACGCAGGAAGAGGTCGCACGATGTCCATCGCGCTCAACCACACCATCGTCACCGCCACCGACAAGAAGGCGTCGGCTCAGTTCCTCGCCGACATCCTCGGCCTCGAAGTGAGCCCCCAGTTCGGCCCGTTCATCCCCGTCGAGATCCCCAACGGCGTCACGCTGGACTACGCGGACAGCGACGGCGGGCCGATCACCTCTCAGCACTACGCCTTCCTGGTCTCGGAGGACGAGTTCGACAGCATCTTCGGCCGCATCAAGGACGCGGGCCTCACCCACTGGGCCGACCCGTACCACAAGGCTGCGGGCGAGATCAACACCAACGACGGGGGCCGGGGCACGTACTTCGAGGACCCGAACGGCCACAACCTGGAGATCTTCACCAAGCCGTACGGCAGCGGAAGCTAGCTGGTGGCTCGGCTCGCGGCGTCGGGTGGGTGACAAGCCACGAGGAGTGGTCCGGTCAGTTCTCGGTCAACGCCCTGCGGGGAATGCCGCGCGCCGGCCGAAGCCGACCATGACGAGCGCCATGAGCGTGAGGGCGATCATCCCGGCTGGAAGAACCGGGGCGCCCACGCCATCGACGAGCACAGCCCCCACAGCACTGCCCGCAAAGATCGCCAGGTTGAAGGATGTCGTCAGCATCGCGTTGGCCGCATCGGCGTTCTCACCCGCGGCCTCCCCCATGGCCGTCTGCAACTGCGTCGCCGAGCCGCCGAACGCGAGGCCCCACAGGACGATCGCGAGCAGCACGAGCACGGTGGACTGCTGCGCGGCGGCAAGAAGCGCTGCGGCGACGATGAACAGGATCACGCTCGCCAGGGTGAGCCTGCGCAGTGCGCGGTCGATGAACACGCCGGTGATCCAGATCCCTCCGAGCGCGGCGACGCCGAAGACGAGAAGTGTGACGTCGGGCCGGAGCGCGAGACGCATCTGCTGCAGGTAGGAAGCGATGTAGGTGTAGAGCAGGTTGTGCGCGAGCATCCAGACGAAGACGACGGCGAGGATGGTCGCCACGCCGGGAATGCCCGGCACTCGGCTGAGCGGAGCGCGTGTCCGCGCCGGCTGCCCCGGGGCGTCGGGCACGAGGAACTTCGCGAGGACCATGACGATGACGCTGAGCAGTGACATCGCGGCGAAGGACCAGCGCCACCCGACCGTCGAGCCCAGCCAGGCGCCGAGGGGGGTTCCGACGGACAGCGCGACGGGGGTTCCGGTCATGGCGATGGCCAGGGCACGCCCGGCGTGCTCAGGTGCGGCGATACGCCGGGCGTACCCGGCGAGCATGCCCCACAGCAGACCGGAGAAGGCTCCCGCGACGAACCGGGCGGCAAGGGCGACGGTGAACGACGGCGATACCGCGGTGACGGTGTTCGCGACGAGGAACCCGAGCAGGCCCGCAAGGAGGAGGGGCTTGCGTCGTGCCCCGCGCGTCAGCGTGATCGCGGGTATCGCCGCGAGGACCGTTCCGATCGCGTAGGCGCTCACGAGCTGGCCGGCGCCGCCTTCGGAGACGTCGAGCCCGGCAGCGAGCTGCGGGAGCAGCCCCGCAGGCAGCGTCTCGGTCATGATCACGATGAATCCCGTCAACGCCATCACCACCAGTGCCGGAACGGGGAACGGCTTGTGCGCTCGCTCGCGGACCGGCGTGGGGCTCGTTGTGGTCATCGGGCGGACTCCTCCGCTAGTTATGGATTGACTGATCCGATATTGACCGTCGTGCTGACGCGTGTCAAACTGGATCAGTCAGTCCGCAATAGAGGAGGTTCGCCGTGTCCCCCGTCGGCCGTCCCCGCATCTTCGACATGGAGGCCGTCCTGGAGGCTGCGATGCTGCTGTTCTGGGAACAGGGCTACGAAGCGACGTCGCTGGCCCAGCTCCGCGAGACCACAGGGCTGTCCTCCGCGAGCCTCTACGGCGCCTTCGGCTCGAAGGAGGGACTGTTCGAGAAGGCCGTCGAGCACTACATCGCCGGACCGGGCAGCGTCACCGATGTCGTGGCCGACGAGGCGGAAAGTCCCCGCGAGGCCATCGCCCGGCTCCTCCACGGGTCGATCACCATGCAGACCGACACATCCCACCCTCGTGGATGCCTCGTCGCCCTCTCGGGGACGGTCCGGGCACCGGGAGCGGGCGAGGCCGGAGCGCGAAAGGTCGTGGCGGCGCGCCGCGCGGCGGACCGGGCACGCATCAGGGCGTGCGTCGTACGCGGCATCGCCTCGGGAGAACTCGCCGAAGACACCGACGTGGACGGCGTCACCTCCATGATCCACGGCTTCTTGCTCGGTATTTCGACACAGGTCTGTGACGGCACATCGGCACGGCACCTGCACGCCGCGGCCGACGCCGTGCTCGCGAACTGGGACACACAGGGGCGCTGACGACCGCCGGGCAACCCGTCGATCACCCGGCCGGCGCTGCGAGCCGAGCCGCTAGCCCTCTTCCCCCTTCAGGAAGTCGAGCACGAGCGGCGTCGCGACCTGCGCGAACTCCTCGAAGTACGCGTGCCGCGCACCGGGGAGGAGCCGCATCCGCGCCCCGGGGACGCGTTCCGTGAGCAGGGGCGCGTTGGCGGTCGGGTTGAACGCGTCGTCGGTTCCGTGCACGACGAGCGTCGGGGCCTTGATCCGCGGCAGCGCGTCCCAGGAGTCGTGCCGGGCGCTGGCGCGCAGATGGCGCCGGCGTGCGTGCGGGGGCATGGACGGATCGCCGAGGGTGTGGAACACAGGCTCCTCGGAGGCGTGCTCCCGCTCGGCGATCCACTCCGGGGTGTACATCAACTCCAGCAGGGCGCGGCGCGCGGCCGCCGCGTCGGGCCGGCTGAGGGCGGCGCGCACCTCGGGCCCGCGCTCGATACCGTGCGGCGCCCCCGGTGACGTACAGCCGAGTACGAGCCGGTCGACCCGCTCCGGATGGTCGGCGGCGATCCACTGGGCGACACGGCCGCCCATCGACGTGCCGTACACATGGGCGCGGTCGATCCCCGCGTGGTCGAGAACGGCGATGACGTCGCGGGCGAAGCCGGGCGTGCTGTAGCTGTCGGTGTCGGGGCGGCCGCTCTCGCCGGTGCCGCGCCAGTCCAGTACGACGGTCAGGTACGAGGCCGCGAAGTCGCCCCGCACCGGTTCCCACCAGCGGCGGCTGTTGGACTGACCGCTGAGCAGGACCAAGGGGCGGCCGGAGCCGTGGACTTCGTAGTGCAGGGCGGTGCCGTCGGCGGCTTCAGCGAGGGGCATGGGGTGAACGGTAGCCACACGCTGGTTTCGTTAGGGTGCCGGGATGATCGATCCACCCGAGGACTTCGCCGCGAGCACCGTCCAGCGGGAGGGTGAGCGCGGCCGCTCATGGCTGGCGTCCCTGCCGGAACTGGCCGACGAACTGCTCGACCGCTGGGGCTGCGTGCCGTCGGCGCCGGTCACGCACGGGCAGGTGGGCGTCATCATTCCGGTCCTGCGCCGGCACGACGGGTTGCCCGCCGTCCTGAAGATCTCCTTCCCGCACCCCGGCAACGTCTACGAACCGCACGCCTTCACCGTGTGGGAGGGGCGGGGCGCGGTCCGTCTGCACGAGCGGGACGACCCGCGGTTCGCGATGCTCCTGGAGCAGGCGGGGCCCGGCTCGCTCGCCGACGAGCCGGACGCCGAGACGGCGCTCACGGCCGCGGGCCTGCTCGCCCGGCGCCTGGCCGTACCGGCGCCCGCGGAACTGCCCCGGGTGAGCGCGCTGTGCGGCGAGTGGGAACGCGAACTGAGGGACGGCGACAAGGAGTTGGGGTCGCCGTTGGCCGCCCGTCTGCTCGATGCCGCGATCGGCACCCTGCGCGAACTGGGGCCCGACCAGCCGGACACCCTCATCCACGGCGACCTGCACGTCGGCAACGTCCTGCGGGGCGAGCGCGAACCCTGGCTCGCCATCGATCCCAAGGGGTACGCGGGCGACCCGGCGTACGACTCGATCACGCTGCTCCACCACCGCTTCGAGGAGTTGCTCGCCGCCACCGACGCGAAGGCGGCCGTCCTGCGCCGCCTCGCCGTCTTCTCGGACGCCGCCGAGATCGACCCGGAGCGGGCCCGCCGGTGGACGCAGGCGCGGGCGGTGACCATGGCGTACTGGGGCCGGCTGCACGGTGATGCGCAGTGGCGGATCCTGGCGGCGGACGGCTTGGCGGAGGCGCTCGCGTAAATAAGGCCAAGTGGCTAAGTAAGGCGCATGGTGTGGGCTTTGATTTCGCCGGGGGCGGAACGCTGATCCCTTCCGGTGGGCCGGGCGGCTCATACCCTGAGAAGGTGAGCAGCCATGAGCGGAACCTTGAGGTAGATCCCGAGCCTGCGCAGGCCGAGCGGGGGGCTCGCGTCATCCCCCTGCGCCCGCGCTCGCACCAGGCGCAGACGCCCGCCGCGCCGGTGCGTGCAACTCCCGTGTCCCCAGTGCCTCCGGCGGCCAAAGAGCCACTGTGGCGGGACATCGTCGGTGACGTGCTGCGCCGCGAGCGCCTCGCTCAGGAACGTACGCTCAAGGACGTGGCGGAGGCCGCCCGCATCTCGATGCCGTACCTCTCCGAGGTGGAGCGCGGCCGCAAGGAGGCCTCGTCCGAGGTCCTCGCGGCCGGCGCCCGTGCTCTCGGCCTCAGCCTGGCGGACCTACTCTCCTTGGCCCAGGGCGAGTTGACCCGCCAGACCCGCCACGCACAGTCGGCGCGACCGCGTCCGCGTCAGGGAGACATCCGCCTGGCCGCTTGAGGGGTCAGGCCGCCGCCGCGAGCATCCGCCGGCTGAGCACCTCGTCGGCGAGCCCGTACGCCACCGCGTCCTGCGCGGTGAACACCTTGTCGCGGTCCATGTCCGCGCGCAGCGTGGCGACATCGTGCCCCGAGTGCCGGGAAAGGACGTCCTCCACCTGCGAGCGGATCCGCACCATCTCCTTGGCCTGGAGGGTCAGGTCGGAGACCGTCCCCTGCTGCCCGCCGCTCGCGGGCTGCCCGAGCAGCACACGCGAGTGTTCGAGCACGAACCGCCGCCCGGGATCGCCGCCGGCGAGCAGCACGGCGGCGGTGGAAGCTGCCTGACCCACGCAGAACGTGGAGATCGGGGCGCTGATGAAGCTCATGGTGTCGTAGATGGCCATGAGCGAAGTGAACGAGCCACCGGGGGAGTTGATGTAGATGGAGACCTCGCGCTCAGGGTTGGACGACTCCAGGTGGAGCATCTGAGCGATGACGACATTGGCGACCCCGTCGTCGATCTCGGTTCCGAGGAAGATGATCCGCTCCGAGAGCAGCCTGCTGTAGACGTCGTAGGCGCGCTCGCCCTGCGGGGTGCGCTCGATGACGGTCGGAATCGTGTACTGGCTCATGTCAGACCCCCAGTCCCATCCGCGGCTTGGCCGAGGCCGGCCGCACGTCGGCGAGCGAATCGAGAACGCGGTCGACCATCCCGTACTCCGCGGCCTGCTCGGCGGTGAACCACCGGTCGCGATCACCGTCACGCGAGATGGTCTCCTGCGACTGCCCGGTGTGCTCGGCGGTGATCCGCTCGACGGCCTTCTTCGTGAACTCCAGGTTCTCGGCCTGGATCGCGATGTCGGCGGTGGACCCGCCGATGCCGGCGGACGGCTGGTGCATCATGATCCGCGCGTTGGGCAGGGCGTACCGCTTCCCCGCGGTCCCGACGGTCAGCAGGAACTGCCCCATGCTCGCGGCGAACCCCATGGCAAGGGTCGACACGTCGTTCGGGATCAGCCGCATGGTGTCGTAGATGGCGAGCCCCGCGGTGACCGATCCGCCGGGGCTGTTGATGTAGAGACTGATGTCGGTCCGCGGGTCCTCGGCGGAGAGCAGCAGCATCTGCGCGCAGACCCGGTTCGCGGAGACCTCGTCGACCTGGGTGCCGAGGAAAACGATCCGCTGGTTCAGCAACTGCGCGGCCAGATGATCGTCGAACCGCGACGAGGGCGTCTCGCCCTCGGAGGCCCGCGGGGCCCGCGCGAAGGCGGGGTCCAAGCCATTGGCGATGGGTGGCATCGGTCGTCCTCCTGACGGTGGGAGCGGCTCACTTGCGGGCCGCTGTCCTGTCCCACCACCTTCGGGTCACCGCCCTCACCGCGTAAGAGTTCTTGGCCTGCAGCAGATTCGCTGACGGCAGAGGCCCTACGGGGTCAGAGACCGTCTGGGTGCCCGGAGAGCCAGGCGGCATGCAGGTCACGGAGCCGGTCGCGCTCCTCGGACGTCGTCAGGATGACGTCAGCGCCACCGTCGTAGGGATGGTGGATGCGTCGAAGCTCCGTGTCGGTGATGAACACTTCGACGAGCTGCTCGTTCGCGACGGCGCGTAGCAGTTCATCAAGGCAACCGCGTTCCCACGGGCGCCGGTCGGCGTACAGGCGGGTGTGGGTGTGAAACTCCGGATCGGGATCGTCCTGCTCGGACTCGGTCCACCAATGGATGCCATCAGGATGCAGCGTCTCTCGGTGTGTCGAGTATCCGGCGGGTCCGGTCGGGGTGTCCGACCAGTCCATGGTCACCACGAACACGTCCATGCCCGCGAACAGTTCGGCGAGGACTGTGTTGTACCGGTCCAGCGCGATCACGTACTCGTCCTCGGACGCCGGGTAGCGCTTCGAACCGGGCAGGCTGTGGAAGCGTACCCAGCGGTCGGGGTACGCGCTGCGGAAGGTGTGGGCGAGGGGAACGCAGGATGGACGGTGCTCCCGCCACAGCGCCGCGAGGCGGAGAGGACCTGGCTCGACACTCATCTCTTCGGTACTCAACGCGGCTATCTCCAAGTTCCAAGATGCTCTCGAAGATCTCGCCTCTCCTCGACACCATCACCTCGGGGCGGAATCGACTGCTCTTGCGGGACGCGTTGCGGGTCGTCGATCGATCCTCCGGGGTGCCGGTAGGCCTGTCGGCTCTCGTCAGAGGCACAGCGGCAACGATCACTCCGTGAGCAGCGACGACGCTGGTCGCCCTCCCCGCCCGCCGGTGCCCTCAGTTGACGACGACGCCAGGTACCAGCGCGACCAGACCGGAAACGAAGCTGCCTGCCCCGGCGAGTGTGACGACGGCTGCCTTGCCGTCGGAGAACAGCCCTGAGCAGAACGCGCGCACCTGCCGACGGATGATCAACATCTTCAGCTTCTGCCCACGGTGTTGGCGGATGTGGCACCCCAGCAGGAGACCGGCGGCGTTGTTGCGGCAGCCGTCCGCGCGCCCTCGAACCGCTGCGCCACACGTCACGGGCGCCTGGAAGAAGCACCACAGGAGTACGACCGCGGACAGAGTGACCACCACGGCCGGGCCGGCGGCGGAGTTGATCCACGCCGCGATCAGCAGCGCGCCGGCCAGGACTCCCCACCATTGACCCAGTCCGCCGTAAAGCTTCTTGCGTGCCCCCGAAGTCGCCATGAACAACATCGTGGCGACTGAGAAGTCCTGTCATGCCGCCGGAGTGAATCTTGACCGAAAGTGACCGCCGGACGGCTGACAGGTGGGGCTTGCCCGCTGCTGCTACTCCGTCAGCTCCGGCGCCGGAGCGATCCCCGTCGGGCAGGCCCGGCCCCAGTTCGTCTCCGAGGGGCTTTCCAGTCGCAGGCCCGTGCCGCCGATTCCGCAGTAGCCGTCCGGGTTCTTGTCCAGGTACTGCTGGTGGTATCCCTCGGCGGGCCAGAAGGGGCGGGGGGCTGCCGGGAGGATCGTCGTGGTGATCTCGCCCTGGCGGGCCGAGGTGAGGACCTGCTGGTACGCGTCGCGGGATGCCACCGCTCCCGCCTCCTGTTCGGGGGAGTGCGTGTAGATCGCCGAGCGGTACTGGGTGCCCACGTCGTTGCCCTGGCGGAAGCCCTGCGTGGGGTTGTGGGACTCCCAGAAGAGCTTCAGGAGAGCGGCGTACGAGACGCGGGTGGGGTCGAAGACCACGCGGACCACCTCCGCGTGGCCGGTCAGGCCCGAGCAGACTTCCTCGTAGGAGGGGTTCTCCGTGGAGCCGCCCTGGTAGCCGACGTACGTCGTCCAGACGCCCTCCGTCTGCCAGAACTTGCGCTCCGCGCCCCAGAAGCAGCCGAGCCCGAAGTCCGCGGTCTCCAGGCCGTCGGGGTACGGGCCCAGGAGCGGGTTGCCGAGGACCGTGTGGCGGGAGGGGACATCGAATTCGGGGGTCGCGCGACCCTTCAGGGCCTGCTCGGGGGTGGGGAGCTCGGGCGTGCGGCCGAAGAGCATGGGGCTGTCCTCCTGGGACGCTTCGGTGGGGCGAGACGAGGTGGGGTGAGTCTTGCGGCTTCTACGTCAACGTGTGCGGGGCGAGTCGCATTCCTCGGGCGCATTCCTCGGGCGGGAAGGCCGACGGCAGCTGGTGGACAGTCTCAGTGCGACAGCTGGACAGGCTCAGTGCGACAGCGTCGCCGGGCTGCCGCCGTTCGCCTCGTACCCCGCGACCGCGAGCGCGCGGTACACCGCGTAGTCCGCGGCCGGGTCGGAGGAGACCGTCCAGGGCAGGGCGCCCACGTGGCCGTCCACGTGGATCAGCTGCTTCATGGCCTCCGCCCAGCGCTCGCAGCGGACCAGGAAGAAGATCAGGAGGTGCCTGACGTGCGCCAGCATCGGGTCGTCCGGGCGGGCCGAGTGCACCGCGTAGAGCGCGCCCTCGACGGCCTTGGTGACGACCTCGCTCTCGTAGAAACCACGGACGAGGTTGACCTCGGGCAGGTGTTCGTACACCGCGAAGAGCGGGAGCGCGGAGAGGAGCGAGCCCTTGGGGGCGCGGGCCGCCGCCGCCTCAGCGAAGTTGTTCGCGAGGTCGCGCGAGCCGTGCCACTTCTCGCACCAGTAGTGAAGGGCCGCCAGGTGCGCTCCCATGTGCGCGGGCGCGCGGTCCAGGATCTTCAGCCACAGCTGCTCGAAATCCTCGCGGGAGTACGCGAGGCCACGCGCGATGGAGAGCTCGATGATGTACGGGACGGGGTCCCCGGGGGAGAGCAGCGCCGCCTGTGCGCAGGCCTCCCTCGCTTCCTCCAGGATGATCCGGAACTCGTCCGTCCCTGACGTCGACGACCGCCAGGCCTGCTGGACCAGGAACTCCGCGTGCACCGCCGCGCCGCCCGCGTCCTTGGGCGCCTCGGCCCGCCACACCCGCAGCCACTGTCCCCCGGGCTGGTCGCTGACCCCGCCGGGCCGCTGCTGCAGCTCCAGGGACGCGGCGCCCGCGAACGCCTGCACGCGCTGCCAGCGCACCTCGCCGTGGATCTCCGTGCCCGAGAGCAGTTGCGATGCCGCCTTCCAGCTCTGCGACTGCTGGACCACGTCGAGGACGTCCAGGAGGTCGCGGTCCGGTCCCGGCATGCGGATGTCCAGCTCTTCCTGACGCGCGAAGCCGTACTCGGCCGGGTCCGCGGCGTCCGGTGAACCGGGGGCGACCTGGCGGATTCCGCCGCGCCTGCGCAGCAGAACCGGGCCAAGGACCGCCCCGATCATGATCGCCGCCATCAGCACCCAGAGAATTTCCATGCCTCAAGCGAACCAGACCGGTCTGACACTTGGCGAACCAGTCTCGAACTTGTCGGCCCTCTCGCTCTCCCGGACTAGGCTCTGGCCGCATGAGTGACACGTTCAGCAGCCAGAGTTTCGAGACCGTCGCGATCCACGCGGGCAACACCGCAGACCCGTTGACCGGCGCGGTCGTCCCGCCGATCTATCAGGTGTCGACGTACAAGCAGGACGGCGTCGGCGGGCTGCGCGGCGGCTACGAGTACAGCCGCAGCGCCAACCCCACCCGCACCGCCCTGGAAGAGAACCTGGCCGCCCTGGAGGGCGGCAGGCGCGGGCTCGCCTTCGCGTCGGGTCTCGCCGCCGAGGACTGCCTGCTGCGTACGCTGCTCAGTCCCGGCGACCATGTGGTCATCCCCAATGACGCGTACGGCGGCACGTTCCGGCTCTTCGCGAAGGTCGTGTCGCGGTGGGGCGTCGAGTGGTCGGTCGCCGACACCTCCGACCCGGCGGCGGTGCGGGCCGCGGTGACCGACCGTACGAAGGCGATCTGGGTGGAGACCCCCTCCAACCCGCTGCTCGGCATCACCGACATCGCCGCCGTCGCCCAGGTGGCCAAGGAGACGGGGGCCCGCCTCGTCGTCGACAACACCTTCGCGAGCCCCTACCTCCAGCAGCCCCTCGCGCTCGGCGCGGACGTCGTCGTGCACTCCCTGACGAAGTACATGGGCGGGCACTCGGACGTCGTGGGCGGCGCGCTCGTCGTCAACGACGACGCGCTCGGCGAGGAGTTGGCGTACCACCAGAACGCGATGGGCGCGGTGGCCGGGCCCTTCGACGCGTGGCTGGTCCTTCGCGGCATCAAGACCCTTGCCGTGCGCATGGACCGGCACAGCGAGAACGCGACGAAGGTCGCCGAGATGCTGACGCGGCACGCGCGCGTGACGCGTGTTCTCTACCCCGGGCTTCCGGAGCACCCCGGTCACGAGACCGCCGCCAAGCAGATGAAGTCGTTCGGCGGGATGGTGTCCTTCCAGGTCGCCGGGGGCGAGGAGGCCGCGGTCGCCGTCTGCGACCGCGCGAAGCTGTTCACCCTGGGCGAGTCGCTCGGCGGCGTGGAGTCCCTGATCGAGCACCCGGGGCGGATGACGCACGCCTCCGTGGTGGGCTCGGCACTCGAGGTCCCGGCGGACCTGGTGCGGCTCTCGGTGGGCATCGAGAACGCGGATGACCTGCTCGCCGATCTGCAGCAGGCGCTGGGTTAGGCCTAGGCGCGGGCCGGGCGCGTCTGCGCCCGGTCACCAGCTGGTCAGCGGTGGAGTCGTCTCCGAGGGCGGCTCCACCCAGGGCTGGGCGATCGACGCCCAGATCACGAAGGTGACCGCCGCCGTGAGCAGCAGAAGCCACAGCAGCCGGCGCAGCGCCCTCCTGCGGCGCAGCTTGTGTCCGCCGCGGCGGACCGCTTCTTCGTAGAGCTCCGCAGGGACCGAGGGGGGCGTGCCGTTGTCCAGGAGATGACGGACCGCGTTCTCCTTGCGGTCGAACTGGCTCATGACGGGGCCGCCTCTCCCAGGGGCCGCGTCGGCGCGGGGCCGCGCGGCGGGTGCAGGACCGTCTCCATCGCGCGGGCGCAGATCGCACTGACCCGGTCGGCGGGCAGGCCGAGCAGCGCCGCTGTCTGCTCCTCGGCGACCCCCTCGTACAGCCGCAGGACGAGAATCAGCCGCTCCTGGGGCGTGAGCCGGGCCAGGACGCCGCCGTGGCCGCGGCGCCGCCGCCAGGCCCCGCGGGCGAAGCGGATGGCCAGCTGCTGGCGGGTGCGGTCGTACGGGTCCTCGCCGCGCATCCGGTCCCAGCCCGCGTATGAGTGTGCGAGGGACGCGGTCAGCAAGGCACGCGCGCGTGGGTTGGCGTCAGGTGGCTCGGTGGTGAGCAGCGTCGCCGCATGCAGCAGCCGCCCTGCCGCGCCCGCGACGAACGACTCGAACTCCCGGGCGCGGCGGGCGTTCAGGAACGCCTGCCGTCCGCGCACCGCGCCTCCCGCCTGGAGGGGACGGGCCCCCGGTCTCATATGAGGCCCGGCACACGGTCGGGGTCAAGAGGCAGGAAGACTCAGGAAGCGGGCGTCTCCGGAGGTGACTGCGAGGTCTGGCGGGCGGAGAGTGCGGAATTGAAGCGCGTGAGGAGCGTGCAGAAGCTTTCGCGCTCCTGAGGGGACCAGTCATCGGTCAGCTCGGCCATGAGGTCACGCCGCGAGGAGCGCACTTCGTTGAGGCGCGCCTCGCCGCGGGGCGACAGCTGGAGCACCACGGCGCGGCCGTCCTCGGGGTGCGAGGTGCGCTTGACGAGGCCCGTGTCGACCAGTGGGGCCACCTGCCTGGTGACCGTCGAGGAGTCGATGCCCATGCTCGCCGCGAGCGCCTTCACGCCCATCGGCCCCTCTTTGTCGAGGCGGTTGAGCAGCAGGTATGCGGCACGGTCCATGGAGTTGCGGACCTGTCCGACGCCGCCGAGGCGTGTCTGCTCCGCACGGCGGGCGAACACGGCCACCTGGTGCTGCAGCGTGTCGAGGAGGCCGGGATCGCTGGCGGTCGTCATGTCCGGAGTTGTGGGCATGGCCGGGGGCTCACTTCATGCGAGGGCGATGGGTTGGGGGACAGGGTACGCGGCCGGGACGCGGGGCGTACCAGCGCTGCGCAAACCAGTCTCGGCACGTGGTCACCGCAGGAGGACCCCGGTGTGAACTGGGAGACTGGCCGTCATGAGCTATCGCACGCGTCACTCCTTGCCGACGGTCACCCTCGACGACGTGCGCGGCGCCCAGAAGATGCTCTCGGGCGTGTCCAGGGTGACACCGATGGAAGGCAGCAGGCACCTGTCGCAACTGGTGGGCTCGCCGGTCCACTTCAAGTGCGAGAACCTCCAGCGGACGGGCTCCTTCAAGCTGCGTGGCGCGTACGTGCGGATCGCGGGCCTGTATCCGGAGGAGCGCGCGGCCGGGGTGGTCGCCGCGAGCGCGGGCAACCACGCGCAGGGTGTGGCCCTCGCGTCCTCGCTGCTCGGCGTGCGGTCCACGGTCTTCATGCCGGTGGGCGCGCCGCTGCCCAAGGTCGCGGCGACCCGCGAGTACGGCGCCGAGGTGCGGATGCACGGTCAGGTGGTCGACGAGACGCTGGCCGCGGCGCAGGAGTACGCGCACGAGACGGGCGCCGTCTTCATCCACCCCTTCGACCACCCCGACATCATCGCGGGGCAGGGCACGGTGGGCCTGGAGATCCTGGAGCAGTGCCCCGAGCTGCGCACCCTGGTCATCGGCATCGGCGGCGGCGGGCTCGCCGCGGGCATCGCGGTGGCGGTCAAGACGCTGCGCCCCGACGTCAAGGTGATCGGCGTGCAGGCCGCGGGCGCCGCGGCGTACCCGCCCTCGCTCGCCGCCGGACGCCCGGTGTCCGTCGAGAACCCGGCGACGATGGCCGACGGCATCAAGGTCGGGCGCCCCGGCGACGTACCGTTCCAGATCATCGACGAGCTGGTCGACGACGTCGTGACCGTGTCCGAGGACGAGCTGTCCAGCGCGCTGCTGCTCTGCCTGGAGCGGGCCAAGATGGTCGTCGAGCCCGCGGGCGCGAGCCCCGTCGCGGCGCTCCTGAGCAGGCCGCGGGAGTTCGAGGGACCGGTGGTGGCGCTCCTGTCGGGCGGCAATGTGGACCCGCTCCTGATGCAGCGGATCCTGCGCCACGGCATGGCGGCCGCGGGCCGCTATCTGTCGCTGCGTCTGCGCCTCACTGACCGGCCCGGGGCCCTCGCCACGCTGCTCGGGGTGCTTTCGGTGGTCGACGCCAACGTCCTCGACGTGAGCCATGTGCGAACTGATCCGCGCCTGGGACTGACGGAGGCGGAGGTCGAGCTGCAGCTGGAGACCAAGGGCCCCTCGCACTGCACCGAGGTCGGCGCGGCGCTGAACGAGGCGGGCTACACCGTCATCGGCTGACGCCCCGTGTCGCGGGTGGCCGCGGCGAAAATCCCGTACAGGCAAGGGCGTTGCCCGCTATTTTGCGTTGTCCACAGCTTCGTCAATCCCGTTGCGAAGACGCGATGTATCGCGTTATGGTGTGTCTCACGTCACTGGTCGCCGGGCGCGTGTCAACCGGCAAATCTAAACTTTTCACTAGGAAGCCACCCAAACCACGGGGAGAACCCACATGCCAGGCGCCATCTACGCCGAAGGTCTCGTGAAGACCTTCGGCGACGTAAGGGCTCTGGACGGCGTTGATCTGGATGTTCCGGAAGGCACCGTGCTCGGCCTTCTCGGGCCGAACGGCGCGGGCAAGACCACGGCGGTGCGCTGTCTGACGACGCTTCTGACACCGGACAGCGGCCGGGCGGTCGTCGCGGGCGTCGACGTACTGAAACATCCGAACGAGGTACGGCGCTCGATCGGTCTCTCCGGCCAGTTCGCCGCCGTCGACGAGTACCTGACGGGCCGCGAGAACCTCCAAATGGTCGGCCAGCTCTACCAGATGAAGGCCAAGGAGGCGAAGGTCAGGGCGGGCGAGCTGCTCGACCGGTTCCATCTCGCCGACGCCGCGGACCGTCCCTCCAAGACGTATTCGGGAGGCATGCGCCGCCGCCTCGACCTCGCCGCGGCCCTCGTCGTGTCGCCCCCGGTGATGTTCATGGACGAGCCGACGACGGGCCTCGACCCGCGCAACCGGCAGCAGCTCTGGGAAGTCATCCAGGAGCTGGTGTCGGGCGGCACGACCCTCCTTCTCACCACCCAGTACCTCGAAGAGGCCGACCACCTCGCGCACGACATCTGCGTCGTCGACCACGGCAGGGTCATCGCGCGCGGCACCTCCGACCAGCTCAAGGCACAGACCGGCGGCGAGCGCGTCGAGGTCGTGGTGCACGAGCGCGAGCACATCACCGTGGCCACGGAGGTCCTGCGGAGCCTCGGCAAGGGCGAGGTCGCCGTCGAGAACCACACCCGCAAGCTCACGGTCCCGGTCTCCGGCGGCGCCAAGCTGCTCGCCGAGGTCATCCGCGAGCTGGACAACCGCGGGGTCGAGATCGACGACATCGGGCTGCGCCGCCCGACCCTGGACGACGTGTTCATCTCGCTGACCGGCCACGTGGCCGAAGTGAAGGACGAGGGGAACGGCGAGGGGAGCGGCGAGGGGAGCGGCGAGGCGAAGGACGCCCAGGGCAAGCTCAAGAAGGAGGCCGACAAGTGAGTACCGCCACCGGTATCGTCACCAAGCCCACGGCGGGCCCCAGGCCCGCGGGCGGCATCGGCCAGTCCGTCAGGGACTCCCTGGTCGTCGCCAAGCGCAACCTCATCCGGATGTCCCGCATCCCGGAGATGATCATCTTCGGCCTGATCCAGCCGATCATGTTCGTGGTGATGTTCAGCTACGTCTTCGGCGGCTCGATGCAGATCGGGACCAGCACCGACCCGTCTGTGTACCGCAACTTCCTGATGGCGGGCATCTTCGCGCAGACGGTCACGTTCGCCACCGCAGGCGCGGGAGCGGGCATCGCCGACGACATGCACAAGGGCCTCATCGACCGCTTCCGGTCGCTGCCCATGGCGCGCGGTGCCGTCCTCACCGGGCGGACCATCGCGGACCTCGTCCAGACCGCGCTCACCCTGGTGGTGCTCGCGATCGTCGCGCTCCTGGTCGGCTGGCGGGTCCATGAGGGCATCCCCAAGGCGCTGGGCGCCTTCGGCCTGCTCCTCCTGCTCGGCTATGCCTTCACCTGGATCGGCGCGCTCATCGGCCTGTCGGTCCGCACCCCCGAGGCGGCCACATCGGGCGGTCTGATCTGGCTCTTCCCGGTCACGTTCATCTCGAACGCCTTCGTGGACTCCAGCAAACTGACACCTTGGCTGCGCCATGTCGCCGACTGGAACCCGTTCAGCGCGACCGTCCAGGCCTGCCGCGAGCTCTTCGGCAATCCCGGTGTCTCCACGTCCACGGCCTGGCCCATGCAGCACCCGGTCTGGGCCTCGGTGATCTACTCGGTGCTGATCGTCGTGGTCTTCCGGACCCTCGCGGTCCGCAAGTACCGCTCGGCGACAGCCTGAGGGCACGGCTCAAGACACGGCTCAAGACGTGGCCTCAGGGCCGGACACGCGAAAGGCCCCCCGCACGCTCGGTGCGGGGGGCCTTCCGTATCGCCGATGCGGGCCTCAGGCCTGGTAGGGCGTGGCCTCGAGGATCTTCACGGAGGCGAGCTTGCCGTTCGGCAGTTCGTACTGCGCGTCCTCGCCGATCTTCTTGCCATTCACGCCGCTGCCCAGCGGGGACTGCGGTGAATACGTCTCGATATCGGCGCTCGCGTACTCGCGCGATGCGAGCAGGAACGCCAGGGTGTCGTCCTCGTCGCCGTCAAAGGCGATCGTCACGACCATGCCGGGCGCGACCACGCCGTCCGCGGCCGGTGCCTCACCGACCTTCGCATTCTCCAGGAGCTGGGTCAGCTGGCGGACGCGGAGCTCCTGCTTGCCCTGCTCCTCCTTGGCCGCGTGGTACCCGCCGTTCTCGCGCAGGTCCCCCTCCTCGCGTGCGGCCGCGATCTTCGTGGAGATCTCGGTGCGCGCGGGACCAGACAGGTACTCCAGCTCGGCCTTGAGCTGGCTGTACGCCTCCTGGGTCAGCCAGGTGACGTTCTCGCTGGTCTGGGTCACAGGTGCTCCTCGTAGGTACTGGGATACAAAGCATCGCCCTACCCAGAAGGATGTTCCCTTACGGGTGGGCGAAACCACGAGCCTAACAATTCCGGCGCCTGAGGGGGAGGACATAAGCCATCAGAAATACGTCAACGCAGGTGAGGGCGGGTACACCGGGGACGTCGGACGATCGGCGTGACGCAAGGGGCGGGACGGAGCCAGTCCGAGCCAGTCCGAGCCAGCAGTCCGAGTCAGGCTGAGTCAGTCGGAGTGGCAGCCGAGCAGCTCGGCGCTCGTCCCGCGCGCCTTCGTGCGCAGCGTGACGACCTTGTCGATCCGGCCGGTGTTCTGGTCGAAGCGGAAGTCCGCACGGCCCACCTCTTCGCCGTCCTCGGCCTGTGAGCGCAGGGTGCAGTAGCCGTGCGCTTCCGCGTCCTTGCGCACCTCGAGGTGCACCTTGACCGCGCTGTCCGAAGCGACCTCGAACTTGATCACTTCGCCGCTGACCTTGGTGCCGGAGACGTAGTCGTATCCGAACCAGCCGATCATCAGGAGGAAGAGCACACCGAGGACGCTGCCGATGATCTTCAGCTTGCGGTCCGCCTGCTCGTCGGCCGAGCGCGACTGGCCGTAACGGCCGTCGGGGGCCTTCTCGCGTACGGCCGCCATGATCGTCCTCCAGGAAAGGGGATGCCGGAATTTTCCGCCCCCCGGTTCCGTCACTATAGAAGCCGCCCATTGCGCCATATCGACCAGGGCGCCAGATGACTGAGGATCGAGTCTTGACTGAGCAGCTGCGACTGATGGCCGTGCACGCCCACCCCGACGACGAGTCGTCGAAGGGCGCGGCCACCATGGCCAAGTACGTGTCCGAGGGGGTGGACGTGCATGTCGTGACCTGCACGGGTGGGGAGCGCGGCGACATCCTCAACCCCAAGCTCCAGGGTGACAAGTACATCCAGGAGAACATCCACGAGGTGCGCAGGAAGGAAATGGAAGAGGCGCGCGAGATCCTCGGCGTCAAGCAGGACTGGCTCGGCTTCGTCGACTCGGGCCTGCCCGAGGGTGACCCGCTGCCGCCGCTGCCCGAGGGCTGCTTCGCGCTTGAGGACGTCGACAAGGCCGCCGGCGAGCTGGTCCGGCAGATCCGCTCCTTCCGTCCGCAGGTCATCACGACGTACGACGAGAACGGCGGCTATCCGCACCCCGACCACATCATGACCCACAAGATCTCGATGGTGGCGTTCGACGGGGCGGCGGACGCGGAGAAGTACCCGGAGAGCGAGTTCGGGCCGATCTACCGGCCGCTGAAGCTCTACTACAACCAGGGCTTCAACCGGCCGCGCACCGAGGCGCTGCACCACGCGATGCTCGACAAGGGCATGGAGTCGCCCTACGGGGACTGGCTCAAGCGGTGGGACGAGTTCGAGCGGGTCGAGCGCACGCTGACCACGCATGTTCCCTGCGCCGACTTCTACGAGGTCCGCGACAGGGCGCTGATCGCGCACGCCACGCAGATCGACCCCGAGGGCGGCTGGTTCCGGGTGCCGATGGAGCTCCAGAAGGAGGTCTGGCCCACGGAGGAGTACGAGCTCGCGAAGTCGCTCGTCGATACATCCCTCCCCGAGGACGACCTCTTTGCGGGCATCCGCGACAATGCCTGATGTGAACGCACATCTGGCAATGACGCATCTCGTCCCTCTCGCCAAAGAGGTCGACGATGACAAGGTGACCCCGGGTGTTCTCGGCTTCATCGTCTTCGCGGTGATGGCACTCGCCGTCTGGGGTCTGATGAAGTCGATGAGCAAGCACATGCGGAAGGTCGACTTCAAGGAATCCGCGGAGGCCTCCGCCGGCGAGGCGAAGACCTCCGATGCCGGGCCCCGCAAGGGCTAGCTCGCCTCGGCCACCGTCACTCCCATCACCTCGCGGGAGTGACGGTTGGGCACCATGCCCAGGCGCCAGGCCTGCCAGCCGGCCTCCAGGTCGGCTCCGCGCTCCAGGAGAAGGCCGTACGCCTCCATGTAGTCGTCCAGCTTGCCGTCGCGGGTCGGGTGACCGGCGCGGGCCAGCTGGCTGAGCTCCTCCTGGGCGACCGCGGTGCCGATCTCCCAGCCGCCGGGCGACGCGTACGGCAGCAGAGTGCACCGCAGGAAGCGGGCCCAGTCCTCGCCACGCCGGTCGCCGTACGAGGCGAAAAGCGCGGCCGCCTCGTCGCACAGGGCGAGCGCCTGCTGGGCACGTGTGTTCCCCGCGTCGACGACCGCGAGCTCCAGGCACGTCCAGGCCTCGCCGTGCGCGACGCCGATGCGCTGGAAGTCGGCGCGGGCGTCCACCAGGAGCTGACGGGCGAAGCCGGAGTTGCGCAGCGAGCCCGTCTGGGCGGCGCGCTGGTCGCGGGTCACCCGTGCCGAGTGGTGCCGCGCGCAGGCCAGGCCGTACACGTCGCGCATCCGCGAGAACATCGTCCGCGAGCGTTCGAGCTCGCGCACCGCCTGGTCGAGGCTGCCCGCCTCCTCCAGGGCCTGGCCCAGGTAGTAGGCGCTCCACGCCTCGCCGCGCGCGTCCTCGTTGTCGCGGTGCCGTGACACCGCCTGCCGCAGGCCGTCGACCGCGGCCGACGGGTCGCCGTCCACCAGACGGGCCCGCGCCAGCTGCGTCAGGGCCCAGGCCTCGCCACGGCCGTCACGTGTGCGTCCGTACAGCTCAAGGGCGCCACGCAGCTGCTCCTCCGCGCGCGGCACGTCGCCCATGCGCAGGCAGAGCTGACCGAGCTGGAAGTGCGCCCACGCCTCGCCGTGCAGGGAGTCGTTCTCGCGGTGCAGGGTGAGGGAGGCCTCCAGGAGCCCGAGCGCCTGGTTGAGGTTGGAGCGGTCCCGCTCCACCGCCGCGAGTGCGTGCATCGTCCAGGCGCGGTCACCGGCGAGCTCGTCGGAGGCCTGCAGTTCGAGAGCCTCGTGCAGGCGCGCCGACGCCTCCGTCAGATTGCCCTGGTGGTGCAGGGTGATCCCGAGCGAGCACAGGGCGAGGGCGGCGCCCGCGTCCTGCTGGGCCTCCATGTACAGGTCCACGACCGACGTCAGGGTCGTCCGTGCCTGGTCGAGCTCGCCGAGCTGACGGGACGCGATACCCGTACGCCACTGCACGCTCCGTACGAGCAGGCCCTGGTCGACGGCCTGCGTGAGCTCGCTGATCTCGCCGAGGCGGTAGAGGTCGCCGCGCAGCAGGCAGTAGTCGCACAGCGCGCCGAGGAGGTTGAGCACCGCCTCCTGGTCCACGCCCTCCGCGTGCCGCAGCGTCGCCGTGATGAAGCTCGACTCGTCGTCGAGCCAGCGCAGGGCCGCTTCGAGCGAGGAGAAGCCGTGCCGGTCGAACTGGCCCGCCCGCGTCGACATCTTGCCGTCGACCAGGCGGATCACCGAGCCGGCGAGCTCGCTGTAGCTGGCGATGAGACGCTCCTGCGCGGCCGTGCGCTCCGTGGGCTCCTCCTCGTCGCGCAGGCGGGCAAGGGCGTAGGCGCGTACGAGATCGTGCAGGCGGTAGCGGCTGCCGCGCACGTGGTCGACGAGGCCCGCGCGCGAGAGCGCGGCCAGCTGGCGGGTCGCTTCCTGCTCGTCGGCGCCCAGCAGGGCAGCGGCGGCGGCCGCCCCCAGGGACGCGCGCCCCGCGAGCGCGAGTCTGCGCAGGAGGCGCCGCGCGGGCTCGGCCTGGTCGGTGTAGCGCAGCCACAGAACGCGCTCGACGGGCTCCACAGGGCCGTACGCGGAGAGGTCGGAGGCGAGCTGACGCGTCGTGCGCGCGCCGATCGATGACCCGGCGATGCGCAGGGCGAGCGGCAGTCCGCCGCACAACTCCCGTACGGTGTCAGAGGATTCGGCGTCGTAGGGCCCGGAGGAATCCTCCGCGGCCTCCCTCAGGAGCTCCTCCGCGCCCGCCGCGTCCAACGGCTCCACCGGCAGCTGGTGCACCCAGGCGGGGAGGTCGGCGGGCAGTTCGAGGGGCTTGCGGGCGGTGACGATCACGAGGCTGTCGGAGCGCTCGGGCACGAGCGTGCGCACCTGCTCCGGGTCGCTCGCGTCATCGAGTACGACGGTCACCGCGAGCCCGGTCAGATACTGGTGGTAGAGCTCGCTGAGCCGCTTGACCTGCTGCTCCGGCGAGGAACGCTCCCGGAAGAGCAGCTGCTCGCGCGGGGCGCCCAATCGATTCAGCAGGTGCAGGAGCGCGTCCCGCGTGGACAGCGGCTGGGAGCTCTCGCCCCGCAGATCGACGACGCAGGCGCCCCGGAACTGGTCCCGCAGATCGTGTGCGGCACGGACGGCGAGCGAGGAGCGCCCGGAGCCCGGCGCGCCGTGCAGCACGACCACAGTGGGCCGGGTCTCGGTGCTGGCCCGCGCGGCGTGCACCCACTGGGCGACGCGGGCGAGCTCGGCGCGGCGCCCCACGAACGGGCCGTCCGGTTCGGGCAGTTGGGTGAAGGACTGCTCCAGTACGGTGCGCCTGCGTGCCGCCGCGCTCTTGTCCGTGCCCCGCAGCTGCGGTGCGGCCTTCTTCTTGCCGGAGCCGGGGGAGGGGTGGAGCACCCGCTGCTGGTCGAGGAAGGGCCGGATGCCCCGCACCTCAAGGGCCGTCAGCCACTGCAGCCGCAGCTGCTCGGGCCCCCCGGGCTGGCTGATCGCACCGGCGCGGCGACTGGCCGCGGGCACATGGGACGCGGTGACCTTCAGCACGGTGGTGGCCGCGCCGACGACGCCGACAGCGGCGCCCACCCCTAAGGCGGTCGAGGTGTCGGTCCCGAGCACGAGGTCGGCGACACACGCCGCGACGGCCGCAACGACGGTCACGAGCAGCGGAGTTCCCGCCCCCTCCTTGGCATACCGCTGCCCGAAGGTGAGCTGCCCGGCCTCCGCTTCGTCCAGGGCCTGCGTATAGGCCGCGTACTCCTCACCGGCGGTCTGCCCCATGGCGTCGAGCGCGCTTCGGGCCCGCGAGAGCAGTACACCCCCGTCGATCCGTCCGCCGGAGCGCCGCGACTCTTCTTCCACCGCCCGCACCAACAGCCGCTCGGCTTCGGCCCGATGGCTGTCCCGCATATGGGTCCCCCTCCGAGAGCAATAGTCACCTGCGGCCCCAAGTGTCCTGCGTACGGCGCTCCGGCGCGAGGGAGTCCGCGGATCACGTGGGGCAGTCCCCGGATCTCAGGGCCATGTGCGCGAGGATGGGAGACATGCCGAACCGACTGGCCCATGAGACATCCCCCTACCTTCTTCAGCACGCCGACAACCCCGTCGACTGGTGGCCCTGGTCGGCGGAGGCTTTCGCGCAGGCGCGGGAGCGAGGCGTCCCCGTGCTGCTCAGCGTGGGGTACAGCAGCTGCCACTGGTGCCACGTCATGGCGCACGAGTCCTTCGAGGACGCCGAGACGGCGGCCTTCCTGAACGAGCACTTCGTCAACGTCAAGGTCGACCGCGAGGAGCGGCCCGACATCGACGCCGTCTACATGGAGGCCGTGCAGGCCGCGACGGGCCAGGGCGGCTGGCCCATGACGGTCTTCCTCACCCCCGACGCCGAGCCCTTCTACTTCGGCACGTACTTCCCGCCCGAGCCGCGGCACGGCATGCCCTCCTTCCAGCAGGTGGCCGACGGGGTCCGGCGCGCCTGGACGGACCGGCGCGACGAGGTCGGCGAGGTCGCAGGGAAGATCGTCCGCGACCTCTCCGAGCGCGAGCTGGCGTTCGGCGCCGACGAGCTGCCCGGCGAGGACGACCTCGCGCAGGCACTGCTCGGCCTGACCCGCGACTACGACGCGTCGCGTGGCGGTTTCGGGGGCGCGCCCAAGTTCCCGCCGTCCATGGTCATCGAGTTCCTGCTGCGGCACTACGCCCGCACCGGCTCGGAGGGCGCCCTCCAGATGGCGGCCGACACCTGCGAGCGGATGGCGCGCGGCGGGATCTACGACCAGCTGGGCGGCGGGTTCGCGCGGTACTCCGTGGACCGGGAGTGGGTAGTGCCCCACTTCGAAAAGATGCTGTACGACAACGCCCTGCTCTGCCGGGTCTACGCCCACCTGTGGCGGGCCACGGGCTCGGACCTCGCGCGGCGTGTCGCCCTGGAGACCGCCGACTTCCTGGTGCGCGAACTGCGCACGAACGAGGGCGGGTTCGCCTCGGCGCTCGACGCGGACAGCGAGGACGCCGTGACGGGCGCGCATGTCGAGGGCGCGTACTACGTGTGGACGCCGGAGCAGCTGCGCGAGGTGCTCGGCGACGCGGATGCCGAGATCGCCGCCGCGTACTTCGGCGTGACGGAGGAAGGGACCTTCGAGGAGGGCGCTTCGGTGCTGCAGCTCCCGGAGGGCCGGGGCGTGGTGGCGGATGCCGATCGGCTCGCCTCGATCCGGGAGCGGCTGCTCGCGGCGCGCTCTGAGCGGCCCGCTCCCGGACGTGACGACAAGGTCGTCGCCGCTTGGAACGGTCTTGCCGTCGCCGCGCTCGCGGAGGTGGGTGCGTACTTCGAGCGGCCGGACCTGGTGGCCGCGGCCGTGGGCGCCGGTGACCTGCTCGTGCGGCTGCACATGGACGACAGGGCGCGGCTCTCCCGTACGTCCAAGGGCGGCCAAGTGGGCGCCAACGCAGGCGTGTTGGAGGACTACGCCGATGTCGCCGAGGGGTTCCTCGCCCTTGCCTCCGTGACGGGGGAGGGGGTCTGGCTGGAGTTCGCCGGGTTCCTCCTCGACCATGTGCTCGGCCAGTTCGTGGACGAGGAGTCCGGGTCTCTGTACGACACTGCCGCGGACGCGGAGCGGCTGATCAGGCGGCCGCAGGATCCCACGGACAACGCGGTGCCCTCCGGGTGGACGGCGGCTGCGGGGGCGCTGCTCTCGTACGCGGCGCAGACCGGGGCCGAGCCGCATCGGCTCGCGGCGGAACGGGCGTTGGGGGTCGTGAAGGGGCTCGCGCCTCGGGCGCCCCGGTTTATCGGGCATGGGTTGGCGGTGGCCGAGGCGGCGTTGGACGGGCCGCGTGAGGTTGCCGTCATCGGTGAGGTGGGGGGCGAGCTGCACCGTACGGCGCTGTTGGGGACGGCGCCCGGGGCTGTCGTGGCTGTCGGCCCTGCGGGCGGCGGCGAGTTTCCGCTGCTCGCGGGGAGGGAGCTGCCGGCGGCTTATGTGTGTCGGCGGTTCGTGTGCGACGCGCCTACCACTGACGTGGAGGAGCTGGTGGCGAAGCTTTCGGGCTGAGGGCTGGAGCGGTCCCTGCGGGGCTCTCCCCAATCCCGCCCCTTCCCGAAGCTGGGGCTCCGCCCCAGACCCCGCTCCTCAATCGCCGGAGGGGCTGAATCTGTCAGCCGTCCGGCGTTTGAGGACGCCCCCGCGCAGCGGCCCGCGGCGGAGCCGCGAATGTCACAGTCGGGAAGGGGTGGGGTTTGGGTCTACGGCGCCCCGTGTCCGGAGGCGAAGCCTGCGGCCAGCATGTTCAGGGTGCGGTCCACCAGGTCGCCGAGGTCGTCCTCGTGACCGTGCTCCGCCCAGTACGCCGACGTCTCCGTCAGCGCGCCGATCAGGCCCATCGAGAACACCCGGACCTCAAGGTCCGCCGCGTCGCGGCCGGTGCGTTCCGCGATGACGCGGCACAGCATCCGGCCGGTGACCGACATGCTCTCCAGGATCCGGGAGCGCACGGCAGGGACCTCGACCATCAGGCGCGTACGGAGGCGCGAGACCTCCGGCTCCTCGGTGAACCCGACGCCCACCGCCCTGCGCAGCACATGCCGCAAGGACTCCACGATCGGCTCGTCCGCGGGGCGCGCCCGCAGCTCGTCCTCGAGGAGCGGGTCGTACTCGTCGGTGAGGACGATGTCCTCCTTGGTGGGGAAGTACCGGAAGACGGTCGACGCCGACACCTCCGCGGCCTCGGCGATCTGCTCGACCGTCGTCGCGTCGTATCCCTGCTCCTCGATCAGCCGGTATGTGGCCTCACGGATCGCGATGCGCGTCTTGAGCTTCTTGCGCTCGCGGAGTCCGAGCTCTGCCATGCGCCCTGCGGAGGGAGTGAATCGTGCGGCCGTCATGGCGCTCATTGTCGGGCATGCTCCGTCTGCCGTGCCATGTCGGCGTCGTCCTGCGGTGCGGGGGTCGTCTTCGGCAGCAGCGCCGCGACCAGCAGCGCCGTCACCAGGGCCGCGATGCCGCTGACCAGGAGGACCGTCGCCATTCCGTCGATGTACGCCTCGTTGGCGGAGTCGACGAGCCCGGAGACCCCGAGCCGCTCTGCGACCGCGTGGGCGGCCACCACCGAATCACCCGCGGTGTCCGCGGCGGCTGACGGAAGCTTGCCGGTGTCGAGGCGGTCGACGTACACACCGGCGAGCAGTGAGCCGAGCAGTGCGATCCCGATGGCGCTGCCGACCTGGCGCACGGTCATCAGGAGCCCGGTGCCCGATCCCGCCCGGTCGACGGGGAGCGCTCCGAGGGCCGAGTCCATGGACGGTACGACGGCGAAGCCGAAGCCGAGCCCGGCGATGGTGAGCCACAGCGCGGTGAAGCCGTAGCCGGAGTCGACCGTCGTACGGCTGCCGAGGATCGCCGCGAAGGCGAGGACGACTAGCCCGCAGCTGATCACCGCGCGCGGGCCGAAGCGGCGTACGACGGGTTCCGCCCCCTTCGCGGCGACGAGGAGACCGCCCATCATCGGAAGCATCCGTACTCCGGTGCCGAAGGCGTCATGGCCGAGCACCGCCTGCAGATACTGCGGAAGCACGAACATCAGGCCCGACAGGACGAACATGACGAGCGTCGCCGCGAGCGTGTTGAGCAGGAACCCGCGGTTGCGCAGGAGTGACATGTCGAGCATCGGGCGCGGCATGTTCCGTTCCCGCAGGACGAGCGCGGCGATCAGTACGGCGGCTCCGGCGAGCATGCCAAGGACCAGCGGGTCGCCCCAGCCGCGTACGGGCGCCTCGATGATCCCGTAGATGAGCGTGCCGAGCCCCGCGGCGGTGAGCGCGGTGGAGGCGACGTCGACTTTGGGGGACGACGGGTCGGTCGTCTCCGGGAGCAGGAAGACGCAGGCCGTGATTCCGATCGCCACCATCGGGACGTTGACCAGGAAGATCGAGCCCCACCAGAAGTGGTCGAGGAGCCAGCCGCCGACGATCGGCCCGAGCGGTGCGCCGAGCGCGGAGGCGGCCGAGACGATGCCGACGGCCTTGGTCCGCTCGCCGGGCGCGAAGAGCGCGGGCAGTACGGCCATGGCGAGCGGCATGACGAGCGCGCCGCCCATTCCCATGACCGCCCGGGCCACGACGACCAGCTCGACGGAGTCGACGAAGGTGCCGATGAGGGAGCCCGCCAGGAAGATGCCGAGGCCGGTGATCAGCATCCTGCGGCGGCCGAACCGGTCGCCGAGCAGTCCTGCCGGGAGCATCAGGGCGGCGAAGACGACGATGTAGGCGTCCGCCATCCACTGCTGTTCGCCCGTGCTCGCGTCCAGCTGTCCGGCCATCGTGGGCAGGGCGACGTTGAGGATCGTCATGTCGAAACCGAGCACGAGCATGCTCGCGACCAGGGCGCCGAGCGCCCACCAGCGACGGGGGTCCTGCCGGTGCGCGGCAGGCTGATTTATGACAGTGGCCATGAAATGAGAGTAGCTCTCAAAAGGTAGTCACCGTCAAGTGCCTGTCGTTCGGTCCGCCATCCGTATGTCTCTGTGCACGCAAATGGCCGCGGCTCGAAAGCCGCGGCCACAGGAGGGGAAGGGGGTGGAGTGACTACCCGTGCTGGTACGCCACCAGCGAGATGCCCACGTAGTGCACCGCGAACGCGGCAAGTGTCAGGGAGTGGAAGACCTCGTGGAAGCCGAAGAAGCGCGGGGACGGGTTGGGCCGCTTGATGCCGTAGATCACGCCGCCCGCGCTGTAGAGCAGTCCGCCCACGATCACGAGGACGAGCACGGCGATGCCGCCCGTGCGCATGAAGTCGGGCAGGTAGAAGACCGCCGCCCAGCCCATCGCGATGTAGCAGGGGGTGTAGAGCCAGCGCGGCGCGCCGACCCAGAAGACCCGGAAGAGGATGCCGGCCACCGCCGCGCCCCACACGCCCCAGAGCAGCCACTGTCCCTTGGATTCGGGCAGGAGCAGCATCGTCAGAGGCGTGTACGTGCCCGCGATGATCAGGAAGATGTTGGCGTGGTCGAGTCTGCGCAGCACGCCGTCCGCGCGCGGGCTCCAGGTGCCCCGGTGGTAGATGGCGCTCACTCCGAAGAGCAGGCAGGCCGTCAGGACGTAGATGCCGCAGGCGATCCGTGCGCGCGTGGAGCCCGCGAGCGCGGTGAGCACGATGCCGGAGACGAGCACGGCGGGGAACATGCCCGCGTGGAGCCAGCCGCGCATCTTCGGCTTGATTTCCTCGAGGTCCGGGATCTCGGGGAGCGGCAGGGCGTCGAGCGGGGACGAATCGGGGCTCTTGGCCGGTGAGTTCGTGTCCGCGTCGGGGACGGGAGCGGTCATATCGGCATCGTACCTACGCAACCGTAAGTTAGGCATCAGGCAAGAGGGAACCGAGGAGCGCAAGTGGCGATGCTCACGGCGATACCCGAGCGTACAAGTGACGGATCCGTGTACGGGAACCCGCCCGGGCGAGTGGTGATGCTCACCCCGCTCACGTGTGCGGCCCTCTGGACATATGCGCGGAAGCATCGGATGATCAAATGAGTGCAGTCGGCACCGGATGAGCGCCAGAGGGTCAATCAGTGAAGCGTCCGGGTCGCAGCCCCCACGGGGCAAACAAACCAAAACCCCTCGTATAGGAGCAATCGTGGCGCGCGACATCGCGGCTCCCCTTCTCGCAGCTTCCCTGGGCACCATCCCCACCGAACACCGGGAGCTCGTCTCCTGGGTGAACGAGATCGCCGAACTGACAGAGCCGGACAGCGTGGTCTGGTGTGACGGATCCGAGGCCGAGTACGAGCGCCTGTGCGGGGAGCTCGTCGCCAAGGGCACCTTCAAGAAGCTCGACCCGATCAAGCGCCCGAACTCGTACTACGCGGCCTCCGACCCGACCGACGTCGCCCGCGTCGAGGACCGCACCTTCATCTGCTCCGAGAAGGAGAAGGACGCGGGCCCGACCAACCACTGGAAGGACCCCGCCGAGATGCGGGAGATCTTCCAGGGCGAGAAGGGCGTCTTCCGCGGCTCCATGCGCGGCCGCACCATGTACGTCGTGCCCTTCTGCATGGGCCCGGTCGGCTCGCCGCTCTCGGCGATCGGCGTCGAGATCACCGACTCCGCGTACGTCGCCGTCTCCATGCGCACCATGACCCGCATGGGTCAGGCGGTCCTGGACGAGCTCGGCGAGGACGGCTTCTTCGTCAAGGCCGTCCACACGCTCGGTGCCCCGCTGGCCGACGGCGAGGCCGACGTCCCGTGGCCCTGCAACTCCACGAAGTACATCTCGCACTTCCCCGAGGACCGCGAGATCTGGTCGTACGGCTCGGGCTACGGCGGCAACGCCCTGCTCGGCAAGAAGTGCTACGCCCTGCGCATCGCCTCCGTCATGGCGCGCGACGAGGGCTGGCTCGCCGAGCACATGCTGATCCTCAAGCTCACCCCGCCGCAGGGCGAGAGCAAGTACGTCGCTGCCGCCTTCCCCTCCGCCTGCGGCAAGACCAACCTCGCCATGCTGGAGCCGACGGTCCGTGGCTGGACGGTCGAGACCATCGGTGACGACATCGCCTGGATGCGCTTCGGCGAGGACGGGCGGCTCTACGCGATCAACCCCGAGGCCGGTTTCTTCGGCGTCGCGCCCGGCACCGGCGAGCACACCAACGCCAACGCCATGAAGACCCTGTGGGGCAACTCGGTCTTCACGAACGTCGCGCTCACCGACGACAACGACGTCTGGTGGGAGGGCATGACGGAGGAGACTCCCGCCCACCTCACCGACTGGAAGGGCAACGACTGGACCCCCGAGTCGGGCGTCCCTGCCGCGCACCCGAACGCCCGCTTCACCACCCCGGCCTCGCAGTGCCCGATCATCGCGCCCGAGTGGGAGGACCCCAAGGGCGTGCCGATCTCGGCGATCCTCTTCGGCGGCCGTCGCGCCAGCGCGGTGCCGCTGGTGACGGAGTCCTTCAACTGGCAGCACGGCGTCTTCCTCGGCGCGAACGTGGCGAGCGAGAAGACCGCCGCGGCCGAGGGCAAGGTCGGCGAGCTGCGCCGCGACCCGTTCGCCATGCTGCCGTTCTGCGGCTACAACATGGGCGACTACATGGCCCACTGGGTCAAGGTCGGCGCGGACAAGCCGGACCAGTCCAAGCTGCCGAAGATCTACTACGTGAACTGGTTCCGCAAGAACGCCGACGGCAAGTTCGTGTGGCCCGGCTTCGGTGAGAACAGCCGCGTCCTGAAGTGGATCGTCGACCGGCTCGACGGCAAGGCCGAGGGCGTCGAGACCCCCATCGGCATCCTGCCGACGGTCGACTCGCTCGACACCGAGGGCCTCGACCTGCCCACCGCCGACCTGGAGTTCCTCCTCACGGTCGACAAGGAGGTGTGGCGCGACGAGGCCTCACTGGTCCCCGAGCACCTGAACACCTTCGGCGACCACACGCCCAAGGAACTGTGGGACGAGTACCGCGCCCTGGTGCAGCGTCTCGGCTGACACCCCCGCGTACTCCGCGCATTCCGGATGGGCCCCGCACAACGGCGTGCGGGGCCCATCGGTGTGTGTACGCATCTTGCGCACCCTGCCTTCACATGGCCATCACATGTTTCAATGACCCCACACGGGGGGCCGCTGCTCGACGCGCGCCGCCAATGAAGCCTGTGGGGGGCCAAGTTGAAGAACTCTCAGCGGTTAAGACGGGGGACGGGCCGGGGGGCGGGCCGGAGGACGACGGGCATCGTCATGGCGGTGGTGCTCGGCTCGGCGGGTCTCGTCGCCGTCGGCGCACCCGCCGCGTATGCCGCCGCTCCGTCGGACGAGGTGGCGAAGCTGCCGATCTCCTCGTTCGGGGCGATGGTGGTGGACGACGCGCACGAGCGGGTCTATCTCACGGACGGCACCAGGGTCAGAGGGGCGAGCCAGGTTCAGGTCTACAACTTCCAGGGCCAGAAGGTGGGTTCGCTCCCCACCGACGAGGCGGCCTCCGGTATGGCGCTCAGCGCGGACGGCGCGACGCTGAACGTGTCCCAGTCCGACCGGATCCTGACCTTCGACACGGCTACGCAGACCAGGAGCGGCGCCAAGTACACGTCCTACGACGTGTACTGCGGCCGCGAGATAGCCGTGGCGGGCGGAAAGACGTGGTTCACGGAGACGCCGTACACCACCTCGTACTGCGACGACGCCGACAACAACACGACGCTCAACAAGGTCGGCGACACTTACCCCGTCGGCACCGGCTGGAGCACCACGGGGCGGATGAGACTGGCGGCGGGGCCCGAGGCGCCGGACCGGCTCGTGATGGGGCAGGCAGGGGCGGAGCCTGACCAGAACCCCTTCCTCACTACGTTCGACGCGAGCGGCGAGACCCTGGTGCGGGGCCCTCAGCGGCGCTTCGCGGACGCCGATGGCAAGGGCGCGCTCGACCTGAAGGACATCGCGCAGAGCGCCGACGGCAAGCGGATCGCCCTCGCGGACGCGGCTTACGGCACCCGGCTGCTCGACGCGTCCGACCTGTCGGACGCCCCGGCGGCCTACCAGCCCCTGGCCGAGGGCACGAAGGCGTCGGCGGTGGCGTTCAGCGGCGACGGAAAGTACGTGGCGCGGGGCGCGGTCGCCCCCGGCAGCGCGGCCGATCTGCTGATCCAGCCCGCCGACCCGGCGGACGGCACGAAGCAGCTGGAGTTTGCCTTCGAGGGGGAGCTCGACGGCTCGCGGGTCGTGCACCGCGGTCTCGGCTGGACCAAGGACGGCTCGCGGCTCTTCGCGGTGACCTCGGACGGCGGCAGCAACCACTGGCTGCACGTCATCAAGCCCCCGGCCGCCCAGTACGACTCGCGCTTCACGGGCACGCTGAGCACCACGCCGTCGAAGCCCGTCGTCGGTGAACCGCTCGGCATCCGGGGCAAGTTGGAGCTCGACGGTCCCGCGCCCGCGGAGCCCGTGAAGGTCGCCGCGGTCCGCAAGGACGCCGACGGCACGCAGGAGGTGGCCTCGGCCAAGGTCGCGGCCGACGGCAGCTTCACCGTCCTCGACGTACCGGACAGGCTCGGCGAGGCGACGTACACGCTGCGGTTCCTCGGGGACGTCACGCACCGCCCGGCCGAGGACGTCACGGTCACCCTCGACGTGGCGAAGGCGGCGACGGCGATCGAGCTGACCGCTCCCGCCGAGGCGACCCGCAAGGGTGGCGTCGAGATCACCGGCAAGCTGGCGGGTCAGGGGCGTGCGCTGCCGTCCGGGATCGCGCTGAAGGTCACGCGGACCGACAGGTTCGGTACGACGGGAGAGCTCACGTCGGCTTCGGTGGCGGCGGACGGCACGTTCCGGATCAGGGACCTGCCGAGCAAGCAGGGCAAGACGGTCTACGCGGTGAGTTACGAGGGCGATGCCCTGCACGGCGGATCGTCGGCCCAGGCCACCGTGAAGATCACCGGCTAGGCGACGGGAACCCCCAGTTGCTGTCGCCGCCGTTGGTG
>NZ_JBHTSF010000105.1:0-31519 GCF_042795295.1 Streptomyces sp. NPDC056486 | reverse complement strand
GGGTGGGTGTTTTCCCCCCCCCGGCCCCCCGCCCGTCGCCAGTTGATCTACCCATCGGTAGCATCCTGCTCATGGCAGAGACGCAGCAGGTTGAGGACAGCAAGCAAGCCGCCAAGGCCGAGCGCCGAGCCGCCAAGCTCGCCAAGCAGATCGGCGCTTTCGCGAAGGCGCACGGTGGTGCCGAGGGGCAGGTCGCGTACATCGGGCACGAGGGCACCCGCATCGTCCTGGTCGGCGAGGACGGCGGCTGGGGCGACCTGGTGGCGCCCACCTACGCGATCGCGCAGAGCGCCGTCGAGAAGGCCGGGATCACGGTCCACGAGGACTTCGACGGCGACTTCGCGGCCAAGGTGAAGACCGGCCCGTACGAGTGGTCGCGCATGGCGGGCATTCAGCTCGGCGGTCCGGGCAACGGCTGAGGGCCCGCTGCTCCCGGCACTCTTTTCGGCACTGTTTCCGAGAGCGTCCGAAGGCAACACCTGACGCCCGGGTCCCCCGTTAGACCGTAGGAGCACGGTCCGCCTGACGGGAGCCCGGATGATCGAAACGCCGTCCCTGGTGGACCAGTACTGCCACGGTGTGCTGCGTACGGAGCTGGGCCTCGGCACCTTCGAGGCCCACCTCGGCCGGGGCGAGGGGCCACCCGCGCCCGGCACCACCTTCTTCGACACCCAGACGGGCTTCGCCGTACGCCGCTGGTGCCCCCCGCTGCTCGGCCTCGAACCGCACTGCCCGCCCGCCCGCTATCTCGCCCGCCGCCGCGAACTGGGCGTGCTCGAGGTGGGGCGCCGGCTGCTGCGGGGAAGCGGCATCACGACGTATCTCGTCGACACGGGGCTGCCCGGCGATCTGACGGGGCCCGGCGAGATGGCGTCCACCGGCTGCGCCGAAGCCCACGAGATCGTCCGCCTGGAGCTACTTGCCGAACAGGTGGCCGACACCTCAGGCACGGTCGACTCGTTCCTCGCCAACCTCGCCGAGTCCGTGCACGCGGCCGCCGCGCACGCCGTCGCCTTCACCTCCGTCGCGGGCGTCCGGCGCAGTCTCGCCCTGGCCCCCGAACCGCCGGGGCCCGGCGAGGTGCGGGGAGCGGCGGGCCGCTGGCTCGCCAGGCGGCAGGTGGGCGGTGCGCTCCAGGACCCCGTACTGCTCAGACATCTGCTGTGGATCGCCGTCGCGTCGGGGCGGCCGCTGCAACTGCACGCGGGGGCCGGGGACCCGCAGGGGTACTTCGGCGGCTTCGCGCGGGCGACCGCGGGGCTCGGCACCGACCTGATCCTGCTGCACGGCTATCCCTACCACCGCAATGCCGCGGACCTCGCGGGCATCTTCCCGCACGTGTACGCCGATCTGGGCCCCGCCCTGGTGCGCACCGGCGCCCGTGCGGCTGCCGTGCTCGCGGAGATCCTGGAGCTCGCGCCCTTCGGCAAACTGCTGTTCTCCAGCGGCGCGCACGGGCTTCCCGAACTGCACGTGGTGGGTGCGCGGCTCTTCGGGGAGGCGCTCGGGCGCGTGTTCGGCGGGTGGGTCACGGAGGGGGCGTGGTCGCTGCCGGACGCGCAGCGCGTGGCGGGCCTCATCGCGGCGGGCAACGCCCGCCGCGTGTACGGGCTCGTGGAGGGCTGAAGGAGGGCTGAACGGGGGGCCGAAAGCCTCAGACGGCCGACAGTTGGGAGTCACCGCTCTGGGACGGGACATCCGCCGTCCCGTACGGGCGTTCGCGCAGCGAGAGCAGGACGCGCATCACGCCGATCCAGACCACGCACGAGCCGAACATGTGCAGGCCGACCAGGACCTCGGGCAGGTCCGTGAAGTACTGGACGTAACCGATCGCGCCCTGGGCGAGCAGGATCAGGAACAGGTCGCGGGTGCGGTGCAGCGGGCCCTTGGGGGCGTCGACCGCCTTGAGGACGAACCACAGGGCGAACGTCAGCGTCACCACGATCCAGGCGAGCACGGCGTGCAGCTTGCTGACGGTCTCCCAGTCGAAGCCCATGCGCGGCACCTCGCTGGAGTCACCGGCGTGCGGCCCGGAGCCCGTCACCACCGTGCCGACGGCGATGAGGAGCACGGTGGCCGCCACCAGGAACCACACCAGCTGCGCCACGGCCTTGCCGACCAGCGGGCGCACCTCGCCGTCGCCCTCGCGGGTGCGCTGCCACATCGTGACGGCGACCGCGATCAAAGCGGTGGAGAGCAGGAAGTGCGCCGCGACCGTGTACGGGTTCAGGCCGACGAGGACCACGATGCCGCCGAGTACGGCGTTGCCCATGACCAGCCAGAACTGGGTCCAGCCGAGTCGGGTCACGCTGCGCCGCATCGGCTTCTGCGAGCGTGCCGTGATGATCGCCCAGCCGACGGCCGCGCACAGCACGTACGTCAGCATGCGGTTGCCGAACTCGATGTACCCGTGGAAGCCCATCTCGTGGGTGGCGGTGAGGGATTCGTCGGTGCACTTGGGCCAGGTCGGGCAGCCGAGGCCCGATCCGGTGAGACGGACGGCGCCGCCGGTGACCACGATGCACACCGTCATCGCGAGCGAGATGAGGGCCGCGCGCTGGACGGTCCGCTGCTGCGGGGTCCAGCGTTCGGCGATGAAGGCGAGCGGATTGCGCACGGCGGAGACGGCGTCGGCTCGGGTCACGTTTGGCACGGGGACCATCGTAGGGGGCCGCTTGTGCACGGCTTCACGAGGGGGACGTATCCGGTGCTTCTGTGACGCGAGTTACGCCCATTCACCCCCACGTCACTCCCAGCGAAAGAACTTCCCGGCTGCCCCGAGCCCCAACACCGCCCAGACCGCCAGGATCCCGAGGTCCCGCCACGGCATCCCCGCGCCGTCCTGGAGCACGTCCCGCAGGCCGCCGGAGAGCGCCGAGATGGGGAGCAGGCCGAGCACCGACTGGGCCGCGTCCGGGAACTTGTCGAGCGGCACGATGGCCCCGCCGCCCACGAGCAGCAGGAGGAAGACGAGGTTCGCGGCGGCGAGCGTCGCCTCCGCCTTCAAGGTCCCCGCCATCAGCAGGCCGAGGCCCGAGAAGGCCGCCGTGCCGAGGATCAGGAGGAGGAGTACGGCGAAGGGGTTGCCGTGCGGTGACCAGCCGAGCGCGAACGCGATCACCGTGAGCAGGACGATCTGGAGGACCTCGGTGACCAGGACCGACAGGGTCTTCGCCGCCATCAGGGCCCAGCGGGGGAGAGGTGAGGCGCCGAGGCGCTTGAGCACGCCGTAGCGCCGCTCGAAGCCCGTGGCGATCGCCTGGCCGGTGAACGCCGTCGACATCACGGCGAGGGCGAGGATGCCGGGAGCGAGGAAGTCGACCGCCTTGCCGTCGCCCGTATCGACGATGTCGACCGCGCTGAAAAGGACGAGCAGGAGCGTGGGGATGACGACCGTGAGCAGCAGCTGTTCGCCGTTGCGAAGGAGCATCTTCGTCTCGAGCGCCGCCTGCGTGGCGATCATCCGGGGGAGCGGGGCGGCGCCCGGCTTCGGTGTGTACGTACCGGCGGCGCTCATCCGCGCAGCTCCTTGCCTGTGAGCTCGAGGAAGACGTCTTCCAGGGTGTGGCGTTCGACGGCGATCTTCTCGGGCATCACGCCGTGCTGGGCGCACCAGGAGGTGACCGTGGCGAGCAGTTGCGGGTCGATCGTGCCGCTCACACGGTAGGCGCCCGGGGTGAGTTCGGCCGCGGCGGAGTCCGGCGGGAGGGCCTTGAGGAGGGAGCCGACGTCGAGCCCGGGACGCCCTGAGAAGCGCAGGGTGTTCTCGGCGCCGCCGCGGCACAGTTCGTCCGGGGTGCCCTCGGCGATGACCTTGCCCGCGTCGATGATCGCGACCTCGTCGGAGAGCTGCTCGGCCTCGTCCATGTGGTGCGTGGTCAGGATGACGCTGACGCCGTCGGTGCGCAGATCGCGTACGAGATCCCAGGTGGCCCGGCGTGCCTGCGGGTCGAGGCCCGCGGTGGGCTCGTCCAGGAAGACGAGTTCGGGCCGTCCGACCACGGCCATGGCGAGCGCGAGGCGCTGCTGCTGGCCGCCGGACAGGCGCCGGTAGGTGGTGCGGCCGCAGCTCTCCAGGCCCAGGCGCTCGATCAGCGCGCCCACGTCAAGGGGGTGCGCGTGCAGCTTCGCCATGTGGCGCAGCATCTCGTCGGCGCGGGCGCCGGAGTAGACGCCGCCGGACTGGAGCATCACGCCGATGCGGGGGCGCAGCGCGCCCGCATCGCGGACGGGGTCGAGGCCAAGGACGCGGACGGTGCCCGCGTCAGGCCTGCGGTAGCCCTCGCAGGTCTCGATCGTGGTGGTCTTCCCGGCGCCGTTCGGGCCGAGGACCGCGGTGACGGTGCCCGCGCGGACCCGGAGGTCGAGGCCGTCCACCGCGGTCTTCTTGCCGTACCGCTTGACCAGTCCTGTGACCTGGACGACGGACTCATTTCCCATGGCGGGAAGTCTAGAGAGCGCGGGAGGGGGTGCTGGCAGGGGGCTGCGGGACCGGCCACTCGGCCCGTGAGCGGTGGGTCTCCAGCCATCTCTGCGCGTAGGCGACCGCGTCGGCCACCGGGAAGATCCTGGCCGTCGCCGCGCCCACCGTGCCCCGCACCACGGGGCGGTCCCGCTCGAAGTCCGAGCCGAGTTCGTCGAAGCGCTCCTCGGAGATCGAGATCTCACGCACCGTGGTCCAGCGGCGCCCCTGCGGAGTCATGACCGCGAAGGAGTTCTCGGCCTCGGGAGAGGGGATCCGGTACTCGGCGAGGTGGAAGGAGGTGCAGGAGTCGAATCCCGCGCCCAGGAGCAGCACCCGGGCGCCCGATTCCTCCAGGCGGGCCAGCGGGCTGCGCTCGCCGAGGCGGCAGTCGAGGGCGTGTCCCTCCAGGAGCGCCGCCGCGCGGGGGCCGATCGCGGCGAAGGAGGTCTGCGGGTGGGCGCTGCGCAGGGCGCCGGGCCAGGTCCGTACGGCCTCGGGAATCACGCCCATGGCGCGGGTGGGGGCGGTGCGCGGGTCGTAGGCGGGGATGGACGCGCGGATCTCGGCCCACCAGGACTCGGGTACGGGCGGGTTTCCCCACTCGGCCGGGTCGGAGTTGTCGCTGGACTGCGTGGGGACCACCAGGGTGCCCTTTTGGCCCAGTACGTCGAGAAGTGCCTGGACGGCGGCGACAGGGGCCGCCGCTGACCCATCCGAGGGCGCTCAGCGAGGAGTGCACGAGGAGGGTCTCGCCGGGGCTCACACCGAGCTCGCGGAGGTCGGCCGCGAGGGACGCGCGCGTACACAAAGGCCCGGTCGGAGGGGGTGTCGACATGGTCAGGGAGTCTCCTCGCCCCGACCCGTGCGCGCCACCGATTTGATCGATCAGTGATCATTCCCGCAGGTCAGCTTAGGTATGCCTAAGTGATGCAGCGCACCGGGTCGTGATCCGGACGCGGGTTGTCAGGCTCTGAGGAATTACGCAACAATGGCGTTGTGAAAAACGTTGGCGAGGCTCCGCAGGAGGAACTCGCGGCTGGGATGCGCTCGGACCACTCAACGCGCAACCGGGTCGCGCGGTCCATCCTGGACCACGGCCCGTCCACCGTCGCCGACCTCGCGAAGCGCCTCGGCCTCACCCAGGCCGCCGTCCGCCGCCACCTCGACACACTCGCCCATGAGAACGTCGTCGAGCCCCGTGAGCAGCGGATCTACGGCGCTCGCACGCGCGGGCGCCCCGCCAAGGTGTTCGCGCTCACCGACTGCGGCCGGGACGCCTTCGACCAGTCGTACGACAAGCTCGCCGCCGACGCCCTGCGCTGGATCAGCGAGCGGCACGGCGAGGGAGCGGTCGTCGAATTCGCCCGCGAGCGGATGGCAGCCCAGGCGGTGGCCTACCGCAAGGCGGTCGACGCGGCGCCCCCGGAGCAGCGCGCGGAGGCTCTCGCGAAGGCGTTGACCGCCGACGGGTACGCTGCTACGGCCCGCACGGCGCCAGTAGGCGAGCAGCTGTGCCAGCACCACTGCCCGGTCGCCCACGTCGCCGAGCAGTACCCACAACTTTGCGAAGCGGAGACGGAGATCTTCTCCGCCCTGCTCGGGACGCACGTCCAGCGGCTCGCCACCATCGCCCACGGCGACGGCGTCTGCACGACGTTCATCCCCCGCAACACCCAGTCTTCGCAGACCACTGAACACGTATCCGCAAGCACGGCCGGGAGGAACCCCGCATGACGCTCCCCACGGAGACTGCCCACCCCGAACTCGATGGTCTGGGCACGTACGAATACGGCTGGGCCGACTCCGACGTGGCCGGGGCCTCCGCCAAGCGCGGCATCAACGAGGACGTCGTCAAGGACATCTCGCAGAAGAAGTCCGAGCCCGAGTGGATGACCAAGCTGCGCCTCAAGGGCCTGCGGCTCTTCGACAAGAAGCCCATGCCCAACTGGGGCTCGGACCTGTCGGGCATCGACTTCGACAACATCAAGTACTTCGTGCGCTCCACGGAGAAGCAGGCACAGTCCTGGGAGGACCTGCCCGAGGACATCAAGAGCACGTACGACAAGCTCGGCATCCCCGAGGCGGAGAAGCAGCGCCTCGTCGCCGGTGTCGCGGCCCAGTACGAGTCCGAGGTCGTCTACCACCAGATCAACGAAGAGCTCGAGGCGCAGGGTGTCATCTTCATGGACACCGACACGGCGCTCAAGGAGCACCCTGAGCTCTTCAAGGAGTACTTCGGCACCGTCATCCCGGTCGGCGACAACAAGTTCGCGTCGCTGAACTCCGCGGTGTGGTCCGGCGGCTCGTTCATCTACGTGCCGAAGGGCGTGCACGTCGAGATCCCGCTCCAGGCCTACTTCCGTATCAACACGGAGAACATGGGCCAGTTCGAGCGCACGCTGATCATCGTCGACGAGGACGCCTACGTTCACTACGTCGAGGGCTGCACGGCGCCGATCTACAAGTCGGACTCCCTGCACTCCGCGGTCGTCGAGATCGTCGTGAAGAAGGGCGGCCGCTGCCGCTACACGACGATCCAGAACTGGTCGAACAACGTCTACAACCTGGTCACCAAGCGCGCCGTGGCGTACGAGGGCGCGACCATGGAGTGGATCGACGGCAACATCGGCTCCAAGGTGACGATGAAGTACCCCGCCGTCTACCTCATGGGCGAGCACGCCAAGGGCGAGACGCTCTCCATCGCCTTCGCGGGCGAGGGCCAGCACCAGGACGCCGGTTCCAAGATGGTCCACATGGCGCCCAACACGTCCTCCAACATCGTCTCGAAGTCCGTGGCGCGTGGCGGTGGCCGCACCTCCTACCGTGGTCTCGTCGAGATCGGCGAGGGCGCGGCCGGATCGAAGTCGAACGTGCTCTGCGACGCACTGCTCGTCGACACGATCTCCCGCTCGGACACGTACCCCTACGTGGACGTCCGCGAGGACGACGTGTCCATGGGCCACGAGGCGACCGTCTCCAAGGTCTCCGACGACCAGCTCTTCTACTTGATGAGCCGCGGTATGACGGAGTTCGAGGCCATGGCGATGATCGTGCGCGGCTTCGTCGAGCCGATCGCCAAGGAACTGCCCATGGAGTACGCCCTGGAGCTGAACCGGCTGATCGAGCTGCAGATGGAGGGCTCGGTCGGTTAGGGCCGGCCTCACCCCGCAGCAGCGACCGACTTCTTTACCCAGAGAGAGAGCACGACGACAGCCATGGCTGAGGCTCAGAACATCCCGGTGGGCTCCACCACCGCCGGATCGATCGCGGTGGCCGCCGAGTCCACCGTCGCGACCCGCATGAGCGCTCCCCCGTCCTTCGACGTGGCGGACTTCCCCGTCCCCCACGGCCGTGAGGAGGAGTGGCGGTTCACGCCGCTGGAGCGTCTGCGCGGGCTGCACGACGGCACGGCGGTCGCCACCGGCGGCGTCCGCGTCGAGGTGAGCGCCCCGGCGGGCGTGACCCAGGAGACCGTCGGCCGTGACGACCCGCGCGTGGGCAAGGCGGGCAAGCCCGTCGACCGCGTCGCCGCGCAGGCGTACTCGTCCTTCGAGAAGGCCTCGGTCGTGACCGTCCCCAAGGAGACGGTCCTGACAGACCCGATCCGGATCGCCGTGCACGGCGAGGGCGGCATCGCCTTCGCGCACCAGGTCATCGAGGTGGGCGCGTTCGCCGAGGCCCTCGTCGTCATCGACCACACCGGTGACGCCGTGCTCGCGGCCAACGTCGACTACCTCCTGGGCGACGGCGCCAAGCTCACCGTCGTCTCCGTCCAGGACTGGGACGACACGGCCGTCCACGTCGCCCAGCACAACGCCCTTGTCGGTCGGGACGCCTCCCTCAAGTCGGTCGTCGTGACCTTCGGCGGCGACCTCGTCCGCCTGCACCCCCGCGTCGCGTACGCGGGCACGGGCGGCGAGGCCGAGTTCTTCGGTCTGTACGTCACCGACGCGGGCCAGCACCAGGAGCACCGCCTCCTGGTCGACCACAACCAGCCGCACTGCAAGTCGAACGTCGTCTACAAGGGCGCGCTCCAGGGCGACGACGCCCACGCGGTGTGGATCGGCGACGTCCTCATCGAGGCCGCAGCCGAGGGCACCGACACGTACGAGATGAACCGCAACCTGGTTCTGACCGACGGTGCCCGTGTCGACTCCGTGCCGAACCTCGAGATCGAGACCGGCGAGATCGTCGGAGCGGGCCACGCGTCGGCGACCGGCCGCTTCGACGACGAGCAGCTCTTCTACCTGCAGTCGCGCGGCATCCCGCAGGACGAGGCGCGCCGCCTCGTCGTCCGCGGGTTCTTCGCCGAGCTGATCCAGCAGATCGGCCTGCCCGACATCGAAGAGCGCCTCCTCGCCAAGATCGAAGAGGAGCTGGAGGCGTCGGCCGCATGACCTATGTACGCGCCTGTGGCCTGAGCGAGCTGACGGAGGACACCCCGAAGAGGGTGGAACTCGACGGCACGCCGGTCTCGGTCGTCAACACCGAGGGCGAGGTGTTCGCGATCAACGACATCTGCTCGCACGCGAACGTCTCCCTCTCCGAGGGAGAGGTGGAGGACTGTCAGATCGAATGCTGGCTGCACGGCTCCGCCTTCGACCTCCGCACCGGCAAGCCGTCCGGCCTCCCCGCGACGCGCCCCGTCCCCGTATACCCCGTAAAGATCGAAGGGGACGATGTGCTCGTCTCCCTCACCCAGGAGTCCTGAGGCACATGGCAACGCTTGAAATCCACGACCTGCACGTCACCGTCGAGGCCGACAACGCCACGAAGGAGATCCTCAAGGGCGTAGACCTCACCGTGAAGCAGGGCGAGACGCACGCCATCATGGGCCCGAACGGCTCCGGCAAGTCGACGCTCGCCTACTCCGTCGCGGGTCACCCCAAGTACACGATCACGCAGGGCACCGTCACCCTCGACGGCGAGGACGTCCTTGAGATGTCCGTCGACGAGCGCGCCCGCGCCGGCCTGTTCCTGGCCATGCAGTACCCGGTCGAGGTCCCCGGCGTCTCGGTCTCCAACTTCCTGCGTACGTCGGCCACGGCGATCCGCGGCGAGGCCCCCAAGCTGCGCACCTGGGTGAAGGAGGTCAAGTCCGCGATGGAGCAGCTCCAGATGGACCCGGCCTTCTCCGAGCGCAACGTGAACGAGGGCTTCTCCGGCGGTGAGAAGAAGCGCCACGAGATCCTGCAGATGGAGCTCCTCAAGCCGAAGATCGCGATCCTCGACGAGACGGACTCCGGCCTGGACGTCGACGCGCTTCGCCAGGTCTCGGACGGCGTCAACCGCGTCCGCGAGACCGGCGAGGTCGGCACCCTGCTGATCACGCACTACACGCGCATCCTGCGCTACATCAAGCCCGACTTCGTGCACGTCTTCGCGAACGGCCGCATCGCCGAGTCCGGCGGCGCCGAGCTCGCCGACAAGCTGGAGGCAGAGGGCTACGAGGCTTACACGAAGGGCGGCGCATCAGCGTGACAGTGGCCCACCAGGGGCTCTCCGGCCTCCTCGACACCGAGGCGATCCGCAAGGACTTCCCGATCCTGGATCGCACGATCCACGACGGCAAGAAGCTCGTCTACCTGGACAACGCGGCGACCTCGCAGACGCCGCGCCAGGTGCTCGACGTACTCAACGAGTACTACGAGCAGCACAACGCCAACGTCCACCGCGGCGTGCACGTCCTCGCCGAGGAGGCCACGGCGCTGTACGAGGGCGCCCGTGACAAGGTCGCGGCGTTCATCAACGCGCCGAGCCGCGACGAGGTGATCTTCACCAAGAACGCCTCGGAGTCGCTCAACCTCGTGGCCAACATGCTCGGTTGGGCCGATGAGCCCTACCGCGTGGACCACGAGACCGAGATCGTCATCACGGAGATGGAGCACCACTCCAACATCGTGCCGTGGCAGCTGCTCTCGCAGCGCACGGGCGCGAAGCTGAAGTGGTTCGGTCTCACGGACGACGGTCGGCTCGACCTGTCCAACATCAACGAGGTCATCACGGAGAAGACGAAGATCGTCTCCTTCGTCCTGGTCTCGAACATCCTGGGCACGCACAACCCGGTCGAGGCGATCATCCGCCGTGCGCAGGAGGTCGGCGCGCTGGTCTGCATCGATGCCTCGCAGGCCGCCCCGCACATGGTGCTCGACGTCCAGGCCCTTCAGGCCGACTTCGTGGCCTTCACCGGCCACAAGATGCTGGCCACGACGGGCATCGGCGTCCTGTGGGGACGGCAGGAGCTTCTCGAGGACCTGCCGCCGTTCCTCGGCGGCGGCGAGATGATCGAGACGGTTTCGATGAGCTCGTCGACGTTCGCTCCCGCGCCGCACAAGTTCGAGGCGGGTACGCCCCCGGTCTCCCAGGCCGTCGGCCTGGGTGCGGCCGTGGACTACCTCTCCGCGATCGGCATGGACAAGATCGCCGCTCATGAGCACGCGATCACCGAGTACGCGGTCAAGCGCCTCCTGGAGGTCCCCGACCTCCGGATCATCGGCCCGGCATCGGCCGAGGACCGCGGCGCCGCGATCTCCTTCACGCTCGGCGACATCCACCCGCACGACGTGGGCCAGGTCCTGGACGAGGAAGGCATCGCGGTCCGCGTGGGTCACCACTGCGCCCGCCCCGTCTGCCTCCGTTACGGAATTCCTGCGACCACGCGAGCGTCGTTCTATCTGTACTCCACGCCCGGCGAGATCGACGCGCTGATAGATGGCCTGGAGCACGTACGGAACTTCTTCGGCTGAGGGGCTGGCTGGGATCGTGAAGCTTGATTCGATGTACCAGGAAGTCATCCTGGACCACTACAAACACCCTCACGGGCGCGGTCTGCGCGACGGTGACGCCGAGGTGCATCACGTCAACCCGACGTGCGGCGACGAGATCACGCTGCGCGTGAAGTACGACGGGTCGACGATCGCCGACGTGTCGTACGAGGGCCAGGGCTGTTCCATCAGCCAGGCCAGCGCGTCCGTCCTGAACGAGCTCCTGGTCGGCAAGGAGCTTCAGGACGCGCAGAAGATCCAGTCGGTGTTCCTGGAGCTGATGCAGTCCAAGGGCAAGCTGGAGCCGGACGACGCGATGGAGGAGGTCCTCGAGGACGCCGTCGCGTTCGCCGGGGTCTCCAAGTACCCGGCGCGTGTGAAGTGTGCTCTGCTGAGCTGGATGGCGTGGAAGGACGCGACGGCTCAGGCACTCGGTACCGACGACGTCGCTGAGAGGAAGACCGCATGAGCGAGAACGAGACCCTGACCAAACCGGCCTCCGAAGAAGAGGTCCGCGAGGCGCTGTACGACGTGGTCGACCCCGAGCTGGGCATCGACGTCGTCAACCTCGGCCTGATCTACGGCATCCACGTCGACGACGCGAACATCGCGACGATCGACATGACGCTCACCTCGGCGGCCTGCCCGCTGACGGACGTCATCGAGGACCAGGCGAAGTCCGCCACCGACGGCATCGTCAACGAGCTGCGGATCAACTGGGTCTGGATGCCGCCGTGGGGCCCGGACAAGATCACGGACGACGGCCGCGAGCAGCTTCGTGCGCTCGGGTTCAACGTCTGAGGGTTCAACGTAGGTGTGTTTACTGATTCGGCCCCCGCGCTCACCGCGCGGGGGCCGAACTGTTTTTACGGGGCGGGCGGCTCGTACGGGGCAGGCGGCGGGACCGACGAGGCGTCCGTCAGCGTGTGCGCCAGGCCCTCCTTGCGGATGCGTTGATCGACGTAGAGCACGGCGGTCACCAAGGGCAGGAACACGCTGGCGGCCAGTTGCGTGACGAACGTGCCGACCAGGCCGACCAGGGCGTACAGGCCGAACTGGGAGCGCAGTTGGGCGAGCAGGACCGTGGACGTGGAGGTGTCCGGGTCCACCGGGGGCGGGGCCGGTGTGGCGAACTGCAGGGGCAGGCGCACCGCGAGCGACACGACTCCCACGATGACTCCGGCGAGCAGTGAGATGCCGAACGTGCGCCACCAGGCGCCGCGGACCAGGCGTACGGAGCGGCGCAGCGCCTGGAGCGGGCCCGCCGTCTCGAGGGCCGCGACCGCGGGGGCGAAGGCGAACAGGACGTACAGCCAGGCCGCGAGCGGGGTCACGACGAGGAACAGCAGGAAGAGCAGGCCGAAGGATGCGGACGACTGGGTCAGGACCACGACGATGAAGGAGACGAAGAAGAGCACGCACGCGGCCACCGGAAGCAGCAGGATGAGGGCGAGCAGGACGGTCACGGCCATCACGGACGGCGTCCGCGACCACGCCCTGCGCCAGACCGCCGCGAACGTCGCCGGGCGGCCGAGCACCGCCTCGTGCAGCGTGGCCGCGCACGAGGCCTGGATGAACGAGTTGACCGCGAGCGTGGCAAGCATGCCCACAAGCCACACCGCGCCGAACGCGATGAGCAGCGGCCTGCCGTGGTCCCAGGAGAACGTCGCGTCGGTCTCGTACAGCGCCTGGAAATGCTCCCGCACACTGACGTAGGCGAGGACGCCCGCCGCGATCATGACCGCGGCCAGCAGGCCGTACGCCGCGGCCGCGGTGCCGAACAGCGGCTTCGCGTAGCGCCGCATCGTGGCGAACGTGCCGCCGAGGATGTGGTCGACGCCCAGCGGGGCGAGGGGTATGACACCGGGCTTGGGCGGCGGGGGCGGCGGCGCCCAGCCGCCGTTCCGGCCCCAGCCGGGCGGCGGCCCGCCGTACGGCCCCTGCGGTCCTCCGTACGGTCCCTGCGGCCCCCCGTACGGCCCCGGCGGTCCGCCGTGCTGCCCCTGCGGTCCCCGCCCCGACGTGTCTGACATCGCTCTTGTGCTCCGTAGTTCCGTGCGGTGTCCCGCGGATGTTCTCTGTGGCCCCCCACAGTGATCGCGTCACCTTAGCCGGTTTGACCGGCGTCGTTATGTACGACCGTACGCAACGTTGTGTACACTCGTACGCATGGGATATGGACTGCTGGCCGGGGCGATCCTGGCGGAGGTGGCCGGGACGACGGCCATGAAGTACAGCGAAGGGTTCAGCAGGCTCTGGCCCTCGCTGATCACCGTCGCGGGGTATCTGATCGCCTTCACGCTGCTCGCGCAGACGCTGAAGACGCTGTCGATGGGGACCGCCTACGCGATCTGGGCAGGCATCGGGACCGCCGCCGTGGCCGCCATCGGGATGCTGTTCATGGGGGAGTCCGCCAGCCTCGTTAAGATCTCCGGGGTCGTCCTCGTGATCGCGGGCGTCATCGTGCTCAATCTGGGAGGTGCCCACTGATGGTTCGCCGTTACGACCCCGAGCGGCGGCAGCGGATCATCGACGCGGCGATCCGGGTGGTCGGGGAGAAGGGGATCAGGGGGCTCAGCCACCGGTCCGTCGCCGCCGAGGCCGATGTGCCGCTCGGGTCGACCACCTACCACTTCAAGACACTGGACGAGCTGATGGTGGCCGCGCTCCGGCAGGCCAACGAGGGGTTCGCCAAGGTGGTCGCCGGGCGGGGCGCGCTGGAGGATCCGCGCGCCGATCTCGCCGGTGAGCTCGCCGCACTGCTCGGGGACTGGCTCGGGGGAGACCGTACGGCGGTGGAGCTGGAGTACGAGCTCTATCTGGCCGCTCTGCGCAGGCCCGCCCTGAAGCCCGTCGCCGCCGAGTGCGGCGTGGGTCTCGGCGAGGTTCTGGAGCAGCGCACCGATCCCGTGACCGCACGGGCGCTCGTCGCGCTCATGGACGGGATCTGCCTGGAAGTGCTGCTCACGGACGCGCGGTACGACGAGGCGTACGCCCGTGAGGCGTTCAGTCGGCTCGTTCCGTCGAGTCGATGACCGCGGCCGGTCCTGACGCCCCCCGACAGGCCCCCGACGGACCGCCGCGCCGGGGCCCGGTCCCTGAGACCGGTTCGCCCGCGCGCCGCACCGCCGGTTAGATTTTCCCCATGACCGACACGAACGCTTCCCGCACCACCGGCGCCGTCGCCGCAGGCCTCGCCACCGTCACCGCCGACGGCACCGTTCTCGACACCTGGTTCCCCGCGCCCGAGCTCGTCGCCGAAGCGGGCCCCGCCGGCACCGAGCGGCTCACCGCCGAGCGTGCCGTGCAGCTGCTCGGCGACGGCGCGGCCAAGGCCATCGGCCCGGACGCACGCCGTGGCGTGGAGATCGTCGCCGTACGTACGGTCATCGCGTCCCTCGACGAGAAGCCGGTCGACGCCCACGACGTCTACCTGCGTCTGCACCTGCTCTCGCACCGCCTGGTCAAGCCGCACGGCGTGAGCCTCGACGGCCAGTTCGCCTTCCTCGCCAACATCGCGTGGACCTCCCTCGGCCCGGTCGCCGTCGACGACGTCGAGAAGGTCCGGCTCAACGCCCGCGCCGACGGCCTGCACCTCGCGGTGACCTCCATCGACAAGTTCCCGCGCATGACGGACTACGTCGCACCGAAGGGCGTGCGCATCGCCGACGCCGACCGCGTGCGGCTCGGCGCGCACCTCGCCGAGGGCACGACCGTCATGCACGAGGGCTTCGTGAACTTCAACGCGGGCACCCTTGGCACCTCCATGGTCGAGGGCCGTATCTCCGCGGGTGTCGTCGTCGGTGACGGCTCCGACATCGGCGGCGGCGCCTCCACGATGGGCACCCTCTCCGGCGGCGGCAGCGTCCGCATCGTCATCGGCGAGCGCTGCCTGATCGGCGCCGAGGCGGGCGTCGGCATCGCGCTCGGCGACGAGTGCGTCGTCGAGGCCGGTCTCTACGTCACCGCGGGTACCCGGGTGACCATGCCCGACGGACAGATCGTCAAGGCCCGCGAGCTCTCCGGCGCCTCGAACATCCTCTTCCGCCGCAACTCGGTCACCGGCGCCGTCGAGGCCCGCCCGAACAACGCGGTGTGGGGCGGCCTGAACGACGTGCTGCACAGCCACAACTGAGCACCGCCGCACGGCAGAGCGCCCTTCGGTGTCCCGGAGGGCGCTCTTCGCGTTCCGCCGTGCGTAAGCTGCCCTGCCAGGCGTGCGTGTGCCGCGTGGGACGTGGATGACAGGAGAGCGACATGCAGCGAACGGGGATCCGGGCCCTGGCCCTGAGCGGAGTGGCGGTGGTCGGTCTTGTCGCCGGGTGCGGTGAGAGCGCCGGGCAGAGCCAGGACGTCGGCGCCGGGGCGGCGCAGCAGGTGAGCCGGACCTCCACCGGTGACCACCGCTATCCGCTGGAGAAGAGCGACATCCACTGGAGCGGCAGCCCGAGCCCGTTCAACGCACAGGTCAAGCTCGCCGACGGGCGCCGCGTGGCCATGCACTACATGAAGGGCAAGGGGCTCCTCGTGCAGGACTACAGCCCCAAGGCCGAGGGATGGTCCAAGTCGGCGCTCGTGTACAAGACCAGGACCGACGCCTGTCAGGGGATCACGCTCAAGGCCAAGGACGGCACCGTCGCGGCCTTCGGGGACTTCGGCGTGTACTGCGCGGACGGTGAGCCGCCGACCGAGTCGGTCGCCGCGGTCGCCACAGGACCATTGACGAAGTGGGCCACGCACCTCACGAAGAACTTCGACGGCTGGGAGAAGATCGCCGTCGCCACCGGGGGGAAGAAGGTCACGTTCAGCAGGGGCGGCGACAAGCTCAACTGGACCAAGGCCGGGGGCTTTCCCGCCGCGCGCTGACGCCTGTCGCGTGCGGCTATGCCGCCTGCCGCAGCGCTTCGTACGCGGCGAGCAGCCTGTCGGTCGCCTCGCGGCCGGCGGGTCGCAGGGGTGCGCGGACGGGGCCGCCGGGCAGACCGAGCGCGCCGAGCAGCGCCTTGGTGGTGACCGTGCCAGGAAGGCCCGAGTCCATGGTCAGCTCGATGAGTTCCATGGCCTGGTGCTGAAGTCGCCTGGCCCCCGCCGTGTCGCCCGCGTCGAACGCGTCGATGACCGAGCGGAGGTGGCGCGGCACGACGTTGGACACCGTGCTGATGTAGCCGACACCGCCCACCGCGTACAGCGCCAGGATGAGTTCGTCGCAGCCCGTGTAGTACGCCAAGTCGGTCTGTGACAGCACCTTTTGAGTGCCCATCAGGTCGTACGCGCAGTCCTTCACGGCGACGATCCGCGGATGCTCCGCGAGCCGCATCATCGTCTCCGGCTCGATACGGGTCCCGGTGCGACCCGGGATGTCGTACAGCGCGAGCGGGAGCCCCGACGCGTCGGCGACCTCCAGGAAGTGCGCCTCGACGGCGTCCTGCGGCGGCTTGCTGTAGTAGGGCGTGACCACCAACAGGGCGTCCGCGCCCGCCTTTTCGGCCTGCTGCGCCATCTCGAGGGTGTGCCGCGTCGCGAAGCTGCCGACGCCCGCGACGATCGCGGCCCGGTCGCCCACCGCCTCGGCGACGGCCCGTACGAGCGCGGCCTTCTCGCCGTCGGACGTGGTGGGGGACTCGCCGGTGGTGCCGGAGAGCACGATCCCGTCGCAGCCGTCGGCCACCAGGCGCTCGGCGAGCAGCTGGGCGCCGTCGAGGTCGAGCAGACCGTCGTCCGTGAAGGGCGTGACCATCGCGCAGAGGGCGCGGCCGAAAGGGGGAGGTGCTGGCGAGGGAGAGGCCGTGGGAGAGGTCATAGACGCAGTGTCGGTACGCCGATGCTGAAGCTCCACTTAATTCTGCTACGAGATATGCGACAGGAACGCTACGAGATGGCCGTGAGCGGTGCCGGAGCGGGCCGGAGCAGCCTGGAGCAGTCCGGATTTCAGTGCCAACTCGCCCCCGCATGCGCCACCATGGGTGGACGGTAGTCGACGGGCGGCCGCACGGCGGCCGGTTCACAGGAGGCGTCATGAGGCTGGGCAAAGCACTCGCCACCGGGATCGCCGAGGAAGCCCCGCAGGACCGGCCGCGGCGACAAGATCTTGAGCGGCAGCACGTGGAGCCGGAGCCCGAACGGGCGGCGGCGGCCGAGGAGCCGACGGCCGAGCGGCTGACGGCCGAGGTCCCGGCAGTCCGATGAGGCTGCGGCTCCCCGCGGAACGCCCGAAGGAGCCGCCGACCGGATACAAGATCGCCCGCCTGGCGCTGTCCCAGGACGGCGCCAGGGCCGGGTTCACCGGCGTCTCCCTGGGCGCGGCCAGGCCCTACGGCGCGCTCGACGCGGCCCACTGCGTCTACGGCCGACGGCACGCGGCCCCGCACCGACGCTGCGACTGCGGCTTCCACTGCGTCCACGAGCGCGGCGCGGCTGAGGCACTCCTGTGCACCGGCGCCTACCGCGGGGCGGCGCTGCTCGAGGTGACGGTGCTCGGCGCGTACATCCGTTTCGAACGCGGCTTCCGGTGCGCGCGCCAGCGGGTGCGCACGGTGACGGTGCAGCCGTGCGGCTGCGGCGCGCGGGCCTCGGTCCTCGCTGACGTCGGGTGGGGCAGGCCGGGGTGGCGGGTGATCGAGGGGGTGTGCGGCGCCTGTGTCGGCAGGCGTATCTCACTGCGGCTCGCGGAGTTCGCCCGCCTCGCGGGGGAGTGGCTCACGGTCACCGCGGCGCGCCCCGATTCCGTGCCGGGGTCGCCGTCCGAGGCCATGGGGGTGCCGGAGCTGGTCGCTGAGGCGGCGCTGCTGCAGGCGCGACTCGACTTGTTCCAGGGCGAGTTGGCCCGGCTTGCGGGCGAGGAGAAGAGCTGACGGAGGCCATTCCTCCGGGGATCCTTAGAGGGCTGGCTCGAAACCGCCGTGGCTGCGCGAGCAGCACCGAACGGCGGGGGCGAAACCAGCACAGCGCACCGCACCCCTAAGGAGTCGCCATGGCCACCGACAAGGAGTTTGAGATCGCGCGGGAGTTCGAGGTCGACGCCTCTCCTGTCGAGGTCTGGGAGGCGCTCACCACCGGCACGGGCGGCTGGCTGTGGCCCATGGAGTACGAACCCCGCGAAGGAGGCGCCGCCCCCTTCGGCGGCACAGTCACCCACTGGGAACCGCCCCACCGCCTGTCCGGCCGCGTCGAGAACCCCGAAGGCCTCCCGCCGGGCCGCATACTCAACAAGATCGACCTCGCCGTCGAGCCCCGCGACGGAGGCCGCCGCTCCTGGATCCGCTACGTACACAGCGGCGTCCTCACCGGTGACCGGGACAACCAGTACGACGGAGCCAGCAGGCACACCGACTTCTACCTGCACACCCTGCGCCAGTACCTGACGTACTTCCCGGGCCTCGCCGTCACCTTCACCACCCTCGAAGGACCGGCCCCCTCCGCCGCCCCGGACGCCTTCACCAAACTGGGCCGCCGCCTCGGCCTGCCCGACGACGCGTCCGAGGGCGCCCGCGTACGGGTGGACGCCCCCGGTGAATCCCTCGACGCGATGGTCGACTTCCGCAGCCGGCTCTTCATCGGCCTGCGCACGGACACCGCGCTCTACCGTTTCTTCGGCCGCAACCACTTCGGCGCCCCCGTGGGCATCAGCATCCACGACTTCGCCCCGCAGGCGGACGCCAAGGGCACCGAAATGGCCTGGCGCGACTGGCTGCTCAGGCTCTACGCGTGAGGCTCGATGCGTGATGCTCTACGCGTAACGATTGAACGCTACGGACGGAACCGCAGCACCTGCGGGTCATGGTCGCTGTTCTGCTCCGCGAACTCCGCGTTGATGTGCACGCTGTCGTACGAGAAGCCTCCCTTGCCCGCGCTCCCCACCCCGGGACTGGTCAGGATCTGGTCCAGGACCTGGGTGTTCCCCTGGTAGACGTACGAGTAACGCTCCGACCGGGGAAGGGACTTGACGGCGGACTTCAGCGCGCCCCCCGCCTCGAGGGCAGTGGTCGTCGCCGAGAACTCGAAGTCGTTCACGTCCCCCACGACCACCACGTCCGCGTTCTTCCGCACCTTGCGGACGTCCCGCACGAAGGAGTTCACCGCCTGCGCCTGCCGCACGCGCTTCTCCTCCGACGACCGCACCGGCGGCTGATGCCGCGAGACGAGACTCTCGTCGCCGCCCTTCGACCCGAAGTGGTTGGCCACCACGATCACGCTCCGCCCCCGGAAGCTGAACTCACCGGCCAGCGGCTTGCGGCTGTCCGCCCACGCGGTGTTCGCGGGGTCGACGCGCCCGGGGGAGAGCGTCAGCGCCGCGCGCCCGCCGGAGGAACGTACGACACCCGTGCCCGTCGTCGCGTCCCCGTGGCCCCGGTCCGTGAAGGAGACCCGCTCGGGGTTGAAGAGGAACACCTGGCGGATGTTCCCGCCCGGCTCCCCGCCGTCCTTGTTGTTCTGCGGGTCGATGGACCGCCACGCGTACTGCGGCCCGCCGGCGGCGACGATCGCGTCCGTGAACTTCTTCAGGGTCGCCTCCGCCGAGACGGTCCCGTCGTTCTTCGCGCCGTTGTCGTCCTGGATCTCCTCGAGGGCGAGGATGTCGGGCGAGGCGAGATTCGAGACGACGGCCCCGGCGAGGGCGTCGAACTTCGTCTGCGGATCAGTGGGATCGAGGTTCTCCACGTTGTACGTCGCGACAGCGAGCTCCCCCTTGGCCTGCCGCCGCGTCTTCTCCCGGTCGAGGCCCTTGTCCGTGACCTTGCCGAGCGTCCGTGCGACCAGCGTGTAGCCGCCGAACTGGTTGAAGTCCAGGGGGCCTTCGGCGCCGCCGGACAGCGCGTCACCGACGTTCGCCTTCGGGAAGGGCTGCTCGGAGACCGGCGCAAGCTGCTGGATCTGGAGGCGCCCGGTGTTCTGGTCGGCGTAGGACTTGTACACCGTGCCGCCGCGCCGGTTCGGGTTCTCGTGCGGCTTCACGGTGACCCACAGCTCCGAGTACGGATCCGTGGCGCCGACCACGCGCGAGGTGCCGACGCGTACGTTCATGCCCTCCAGGGACTCGTAGAGGTCCAGGGCGTACGAGCGCGGCTCGAGGCGCAGCGCGTTGATGCTGCCGCCGTTCGCGGGGTCGCCGTCGGGCGCGTATGCGGAGGGCACCGACCTGGCGTTCACCGTGACGGGCGCGGGCAGCGCGTTGCCGGACGACTCGACCGTCACCGTCGGCTTCGTGAGCTGGGTCAGGGACTGGTTGCCGGACGCTTCGCCGCCCGGAACGTACTCGCCGACGGTCCCGGAGACGCGGACCGCGTCACCGGCCTGCACGGTCAGGGCGGCAGAGCCGGTGTAGACGAAGATGCCCTCGCTGGTCGCGGAGTCGCCGTCGCCCTTCGGGTCCTGGATCCAGAAGCCCTTCGAGCCGTACGAGCGGACGCCGGTCACGATGCCCGTCACGTCCGTGACCTGCTGACCCGCGAGGGGCGAGAGGCGGGTGGTGCCCTGGATGTCGTGGACGCGCACATCGGCGGCGGACGCGGACGATGAGCCCACGGCGAGCAGACCGGCCGCGAGGGCGGTGGCCACGACGGTGGAGACGGCGGCGGATCTCACGGCGGGCCGGGCGGTACGGGATATGTACGGCATGGAGATACTCCGGATGAGGGTGAGTACGTATATGAGGGTTGAGTGCGTCTGGAGCGGGCGAGGCGGGCCGGCGGGTGCCCGGCGCTCTACGCGCGTCAATCTCTTGTGTGGCCAGGGGAGTTGTCAAGGTTCGGCGGGTGTTCTCACCGTGTATGTCTTCTGACAGGGACATGAACCGGGCGGCATGGGGCCAAATCCGTCTAGGCTTTGGCCCAGCGCCCCCTTCCTCAGGCTCGCGGCATTGCTCGTGGCATTGCTCGGGCAGGGGAGACCCCATCCTTCGGAGGAGAACCAGCCGATGTCCGTAAGTCCCGCCACCCTGCCGCCGGTGCTGCTGCACTCCGAAGCGGAACTCGCGCGGGCCGCGCTCGCCACGCCGCTGCTCTCCCGCGCCGCGCGGCTCGCCCGCTGGGCGGGCCCCGAGACGCGGGTCGGGGCGGGCGGCGAGCTCGTCGAGGAGCAGCTGCCTGCCGCCGTCGCGGAGCTGGGCCTCGAAGCGGACGACCCGGACTCCGTCGCGTTCGCGAGCGAGGCCTGGCGTGTGGCCGTCGACACGGGCCTGATCGACGTCACGGACGGTGACGAGGCGGAAGGTGAGGACGCGCCGGGCACGGTGACCGCGGGCGAGGACCTCGCCGCGCTCACGTCCGGCAGCCCGCAGGACATCCTCGGCGTCTGGCTCGGCGCCCTGGACACCGTGTACGGGGACGCGACCGTGCCCGACATGGACAACCTCCTCGACGTCCTGGAGGAGAACGGCGAGATCGACTTCGAGGAGCTCGGCTGGGACCCGCAGGCGGAGGCGGACTTCCTGGACGGCGTGCTCGGCAATCTGTACCTGCTCACCGCCGGGGACGCCGGGGCGGGCGAAGGACCGGTGCCGCTGCCCGCGCTCGCCGCGTCGATGATCGTGCCCGACGACATGGGGGAGCCGACGGACGACGTCCTGGAGCAGGTGTCGGACGCGATGATGAAGCTCGACGACCAGTTCCGGCTCTTCGAGCCGCTGGGGCTCGTCGAGTACCAGCCGGTCGACGAGGCCCTCATGGTGGACATCGACGAGGCCGAAGCACCGCTGCCGGACGAGGACGAGGACGAGGACGTCACGCGGTACGGGATGGTCCGGCTCACGCCGCTCGGTGTGTACGGAATCCGGGCGCGGATGCTGGAGGCGGGCGTGGACGCCCCCGCGGTCGGCGATCTCGCGGACAAGGGCGCCGACGCGCTGCTCGAAGGCACGGCCGGTTTCCCGCAGGCCGCAGCGCAGGCCGAGATCGAGCTGTGGCTGGCCCGGCACGAGCCGCTTGCCGCGGCACGGGAGCTCCTGTCCGCCGCGCGGGGCGGGGACGAGGGGGCGCCCCTGCGGCGGCTCCGGTGCCAGCAGGCGCTCTCGCTGGTGGGCCGCGACGCGGAGCCCGCACTGAGGGACGTGCTCGACGACGCCGAGCTCGGTGGGCTCGCCCGGGTGTGGCTGGCCGAGCACGGGGCGGCCGACGTGCCCGCGCCCTCCGAGGCCCTTGTCTTCTGGCTGACCATCGACACGATCGCGGCCCAGCTCGCAGCCGAGGGCAACTCGGACGAGCTGCAGGGTCTCGTGGAGGGTCTCTCCGAGCAGCACAGCGGGTTCTTCGCGGCGGCCTGGCGGGTCGAGCACCCCGCCACCGCGGATGTCCTGGAGGCGATGGGGCGGTTGCACCCCGACAAGAAGGTGGCCAAGGAAGCCCGCAAGGCGGCCTTCAAGGCGCGTTCGCAGCAAGGGATTTGATACCGGGATTTCCCGGGACACCGGGAACCGGCCGGGGCGGAAGGTCCGTCCCGGCCGGTTCTCCGGTTCAGCTCAGCACTTGTACAGCGTCGTGTGCTTGAACGACGACGTAGCGCCGTTGAAGCCGTACGTCCCCCGGTACGCCGGAGGGTTCTGGAACTCGCCCACGATGGTGATCGTGTTGGCGCAGGAGCCCTGGCCCGTGCGCTTGGCGTCCAGGCGGATGGTGTCGCCTATGAAGCCGCCCGTGATGTCCCACGGAGCGCCGCAGATGCCGGAGGTGATCTGCCCGCCCACCACGACGTGCGGGTAGGTGTTCGGGTTGAACTTCACCTCGATGCCGAAGGTGATCGCGCCGTTGTGCAGCTCCAGCTTGGAAGTGGTGGCGACCGCCTCGGCGGACACCTCCTGGGTCGAGGCGAACGCCTCGTCGCGCGTCTTGACCTCGGCGCCCTGCGGATTGTGGAAGCGGTGCTCCCCCTGGGCCTGGCCCTTCTGCTTGCGTGCCTGAGTGGTCATGAATGCCCTCCTCTCGTGGTGCGACCGGTCAGGCCAGCTGTTCGGAGACCTCGACCCGCAGCAGCGCGCGGACGTTCTCGAAGTGGTTGAGCACGGTGACGGTCGAGGAACCGGCGAACAGCAGGCCGAGCGCGACGTTGTCGAGCGAGGTCACCAGGGACCCCGAGTCGCCGCCCGCCGAGATGTTCGTCGTCAGGATCTGGTCCTTGAAGCGGGCCGTGCCCGCCGTGCCGTAGTTGACGTCGATGGTCGCGTCGACGGCGATGATCCGGCCGAAGGAGATGTTGGTCGTACGGCCGGTCTTCTTCACCAGATCGCCGACCGCGACGTTAGCCTTGCGGCGCCAGGCGCGCGGCGCACCGCTGAAGTACGTCTCACGGGTCGCGTCCTGGAAGTCGACGGTGCCAAGGGCCGCGTCGACGACGTTGTTGTGCCGCTCCAGCGGAATCTGCGGCGCGAACTGGATCGTGATGAAGCGCTCCAGGGTCGCGATGCGGTCGGCCGGGTCCTGACCGCCGTCGAAGACACCGGGCTGCACGATCGGGCTGCCCAGCTGTGCGCGGTTGGAGTCGGCGAGCACGTGGTTGTTGGACAGGATGTAGAACTTCGCCGGTACGCCGAGGCCGGAGCCGGGCGGGTCGACGGAGGCGCCGGGCAGGAAGTCGTAGACCACACTGCCGAGCGTGCCGGCCGTCACGCGTACGTTGCCGACCGAGAAGCCGGCGGGGCACGGGCGCATCCGGCGCTTGAGGAGCTGCGGCTCGAACGTGCCGAGCCCGCTGAGCTCTTCCAGCATGGGCTGCGAAAGGCCCGAGAGCTGATCGCTGATGCCGCCGTCGGGGCCGTACGTCACCGAGCGGTCGTCGGGGCGGCTCGTCCTGCGCTGCTGGCGCTGTGCGGCGACGTGGCCGACGGCGATGACGTCGGTGGGGGTGCCGTCGTCCATCTGGGACGGGATGACGTCCCGCTCCGGGAGCATGGACTCCGGGACCTTCTGGGTCACGAACACGAGGACCGCGGGTTCGCCGGTGGGCTCTCCGTCGGTCCACTTCACGCCGTGGCCGAAGCCCACGACGTTGGCCAGTGACGTCTGGGGACCCAGGAAGTCCCCCTTCGCCTGCTGGCGCGAGCTGTCGCTGAGCTGACCGCCGGTGGGTCCTCGCATCAATTCGGGCTGGCTCACCACGCCAGACCACCTCTTCCCCTTGATTGAAGGGTGGAGTTCCGGTCCCGCTTGCGCAGGTCGTCCTACTGCGCCATGGGCTCGCCGATGGCGAGGACGCGCACGGGGACACCTTCGAGCACTTCCGGAACCATGTCTTCGTCCCGGAGCCGGTCACGGGGCACTTTGCGGGTGACGAACACGACGATCACGTCCGCCCCCGAGTGGTCGTCCTTGCCGATGCCGACGCCGGTGACATTGACCAGCTTCATCAGCCGGTCCTCATGGAGGCTGCGTGCCTGCGACGCATCCACGCGGCTCGCCTCCCCTACGGGTGATGCAGGTAGGGGGATGTCTATTGCCGTGAGGATGGCGGGTCAAGGCGTTCCGCACGAAATCTTGGCTTTGCGGGTGTTCCGCGCCTGTTGACCTTGTTTACGAAGTCTCTTCCCCCCTGCGGCTCATGTGCGCACATGCCTGTGGCTCATGTGCGCAGATGTGAAGCGCCATTGAGGTCCAGGACCGTGCCCGATGCCCACTCCGCGACCGGCGAGGCCAGCCAGAGCACCGCCGCGGCGATCTCGTCCGCCGTGCCCGCCCGCCCGAACGGGCTCTGCGCGCGGATCACCGCCCCCTCGTCGCCGCTCAGGCGGTGCGCGACCCGCTCGGTCGCGAAGAATCCGGGCGCCACCGACGCCACCGCGATCCCGTACGGGGCGAGCGACACCGCGAGGGACTGGCCGAGCGCGTGGACGGCCGCCTTGGTCGCCCCGTACGCCGGGTGGTCGGGCTCTCCGCGGAACGCCCCGCGCGAGCCGATGTTCACGATCCGGCCACCCGTGCCCTGGTCGATCATGCGACGGGCCGCAAGGTGGCTGAGGTTCGCCGTGGCCAGGAGGTTCACCGACACGTGCCGCTGCCAGAGCGCCGCCCAGTCCTCGTACGACGTGTCGGCGAGGGGATGCGGCAGGTTCACGGCGGCGTTGTTGACCAGGACATCCAGACCGCCGAGGCCGGTGGCGGCCCGCTCCGCGACGTCCGCGGCCCCTGCCGGATCCGAAAGGTCCCCGCCCACCAGTACGTGGCCGTCGCCCGTCAGGGACGCGAGCGTCGCGCGCGCCTCGTCCTCACGTGAGCCGTAGTGCACCGCGACGCGGTCACCGTTCGTGGCGAAGGCCTGCGCGAGGGCTCTGCCCAGGCCTCGGGAGGCCCCGCTGATCAGGACACGGCGGCCGGTGGCTTGCAGGTTCATGGAAGGAAGCCCCTTGATGTCGGACGGCGTTCAACCGCCGTTTATACGCGAGCGGGAACGTGACGCCGACAGCAGCCCGGCCCGCACCCCGGCCGGAAATGCCCAGCACGTACACAGTCAGCCCGCAGCCCGCTCGTACGCGCCCCAGGAGACATCATGCCGCTCACCCGCAGGGACTTCACCAGACGCTCCGCGATCACCGGAGCGGGGGTCGCGTTGGCCGGCAGCGTCGGCGCGCTCGCCACCGCGCCCGGCGCGCTCGCCGCCGAGGAGACGACGGTGGACGGCGACGACGGGGCCGATGTGCTCGGCGGAGCCCCCGGCTACGGCCCCCTCGTCCCCGACCCGGACGGCCTGCTCGCGCTGCCCGCGGGATTCTCGTACCGCGTGCTCACCCACAGCGGAAAGACGAAGCTGGAGAGCGGCGAGTTCACGCCGTCCAACCACGACGGCACGGCCACCTTCGAGGGCCCGCGCGGCGCGACCCTGCTCGTCAACAACCACGAGCTGAGCGGCGCCCGCTCCACATGGCCGCACCCGGTCCCGCTCACCGAAGGGCTCGTCTACGACCCGGCGGCCTCCGGCGGCTGCACCGTCGTCGAGGTCCGCCGCGACGGACATGTCGCCGAGTGGGTCGGCATCGCGGGCACCGCCACCAACTGCGCGGGCGGCAGCACCCCTTGGAGCACCTGGCTGACCTGTGAGGAGACCGAGGACCGGGCCGGCCAGAACGGCATGACCAAGGACCACGGCTACGTCTTCGAGGTCGACCCGCACGACCGGCGTGCCAACCGCGCCCCCAAGCCGATCAAGGCGCTCGGCCGCTATGCCCACGAGGCCGTCGTCGTCGACCCCAAGCGCGGTCACCTCTACCTCACCGAGGACGCGTCGGGGCCCAACGGCCTGCTCTACCGCTGGACCCCGCCGCACGGCTTCAAGCACGGCCGCGGCAAGCTGCGCACCCTCTCCGACGACGCGGGCGTCCTGAAGGCGCCCAAGTGCTACGACTCCGGCGGCCGTTTCGTGGACGACCTGTCCCGCGCCACCAAGATCGGCACCGTCTACGGCGTCGACTGGGCCGAGGTCCCGGACCGCGACGCCCGCACGGTCCCGGTGCGTCAGCAGTTCGACGACGGCGACATCACGCGCGCCCGCAAGCTCGAAGGCATGTGGTGGGGAGACGGCGGCGTCTACATCGTCGCCTCGTTCGCCCGCGACGAGAGCCCCGTCCAGCACGACGGGCAGGTGTGGTTCTACCACCCCTCGCGCCGCACCCTCACCCTGAAGGTGCTCCTCGGCGTCAACCCGGATCCCTCCAAGGACGGCCCCTTCGACGGCCCGGACAACATCACCGTCTCCCCGTACGGCGGCCTGGTCATCGCCGAGGACGGCGAGGGCGTCCAGCACCTCTTCGGGGCGACCGAACGCGGCCGTACGTACCCGATAGCGCGCAACGAACTCAATGCGGGCACGCCCGGGAAACCCTCCTACAGCGAGTTCACCGGCGTCACGTTCTCGCCCGACGGAAAGACGCTCTACGCCAATATCCAGACCCCCGGCATCATGCTGGCGATCACCGGCCCCTGGCGGCGTCAGCGCCCCTGATGTCCGGCCTCGACCGGCCGCACCGAAAAAGCGTTGGTGCCCCGTCAGTTCGCTCTCCTAAAGTGAAGTTCGTCCAGGTGCGAAGGCAGGACTTACTTCCACTTATCATGGGGAGCGGACGGGTTCGAGTCCCGTCTCCGGCACCAACAGGCCGGAGTAGCTCAGGGGTCAGAGCACCATCGTCAGTTCAGCCGAACGGGAACTCTGGACACCTCAACTTCAGATGTTTCACGCACCTCCCGGTGCGACTTTGATCTCGGGAGGCTCAGCAGCCGGCGTGCCCGGTGCGAAGGCAACGGTTACTTCCGGGGACCGGGAAGCCGCGGGTTCGAATCTCGTCGCCGACTTCGGGTCGGTGTAGCTCAGTCAGGAAGAGCGTCCGGTGTAAAAGTCCGTCGCCGACTCCGGAACTCGGGCACGCCCTCTGCTGTGCTGCCTCCCCCCGGCGATGAGGAATTCGGGGGAATTCACATGGCACGTTTCAACACCAAGTCCGCGAAGGCGCTCATCACTTCTGCGGTGAAGTCGACCGGGCGCACCGCGCCGACCGAGCAGGGCGGCCGGGGTCACCTCCGTGACCCGCGCTCCGAGCTCTTTCTGCTCGCGGTGGCGAATTTCGTGTCCCAGCAGACCTACTACGAGACCGGTGACGGCCGCGACGACCGCTTCGCCGCTCTCGTGCGGCGTCTCGCCGTCGAGGACCCTCAGTGGACCGCGGGCCTGCTCGGCTGGCTGCGCGGCGACGGCAACATGCGCACGGCCTCGATCGTCGGCGCCGCCGAGTACGTCAAGGCGCGCCTCGACGCCGGTGCCACCGACGGACCCGCCAACCGTCAGGTCGTCGCCTCCGTGCTGCGCCGCCCGGACGAGCCCGGCGAGCTGCTCGGGTACTGGACGGCGGCGTACGGCCGGGGCGTCCCCAAGCCCGTCAAGCGGGGCATCGCCGACGCCGTGCGCCGCCTGTACGGCGAGAAGGCGCTGCTCAAGTACGACACGGCGTCCAAGGGCTACCGCTTCGGCGACATCCTCAACCTCGTGCACGCTTCGCCCGACGCGGACAAGCCGTGGCAGGGCGCCCTCTTCCAGTACGCGCTCGACCGCCGCCACCACCCCGACACCGCCGTCCCGCCCGACTCCGCCCGCGTCCTGGCCGCGCACCGCGAGCTGATGGCGGTGCCGGTCGCCGAGCGGCGCGCGGTGGTCACCGGCGCGGGCGGCGCCGAGCGGCTCGCCGCCGCGGGCATGACCTGGGCGGCGCTCGCGGGCTGGCTGCAGGGGCCGATGGACAAGGCCGCCTGGGAGGCGGTCATCCCTTCCATGGGCGCGATGGCGCTGGTCCGCAACCTGCGGAACTTCGACGAGGCAGGCGTCTCCGACGAGGTGGCGGGCGCCGTCGCGGCGAAGCTCGCCGACCCGGCACAGGTCGCGAAGTCACGGCAGTTCCCCTTCCGCTACCTCGCCGCGTACCAGCACGCGCCGTCGCTGCGCTGGGCGTACCCGCTGGAGCAGGCGCTCGGCCACTCGCTGGCCAACGTGCCCGCGCTGCCCGGCCGTTCACTGATCCTGGTCGACCGCTCCGGCTCGATGTGGTCGCCGCTCTCGGACCGCTCGCAGCTCAACCGCGCGGACGCGGCCGCGGTCTTCGGCACGGCGCTCGCGCTGCGGGCGGCGGACGCGGACCTGGTCGAGTTCGGCACCAGCAGCGCCCGGGTGAAGTACCGCGACGGCGAGTCCGTCCTGAGGGTGCTCGAGCGCTTCGGCAGCCTCGGCGGCACGAACACCATCGAGGCGGTGCGCCGCTTCTACAAGAAGCACGACCGCGTCCTGATCGTCACCGACGAGCAGGCGACGTACAACTACCACGGCGACCCGACCGAGCAGGTTCCGGCGCACGTCCCGGTCTACACCTGGAATCTGGCGGGCCACCGGGTGGGCCACGGGGAGTCCGGCAAGGGCAACCGCCATGTGTTCGGCGGCCTTTCGGATGCGGCTTTCCGGATGGTGCAGCTCCTGGAGTCGGGAGCTTCGAGCGATTGGCCGTGGGTGCGGAAGTGAGGGAGGGGGATGAGGGAGGGGGAGGGGCGCGCGGAGGGCCAGGGTCCGCCGCGTATGCCTCCCCGCGACCTTTCCCGCCGTTTTCCGTTCTCTCAAGCCCCTTGTCGGTGACGGAAATTGGTATCTAACATTTCAGTTCATGGGAGCCATGCAGCCGGTGCGCCGCACCCTCCTCAGGGACCAGGCGTACGCATCGATCCGTGACGCGATCGTCGGCGGGGACATCCCGCCGGGCAGCATCGTGCGGGACACCGACCTCGCCGCGTCGCTCGGACTGTCCCGCGCGCCCGTCCGCGAGGCGTTCTCACGGCTCGTCGACGAGGGCCTCCTGGAGACCAAACCGCAGAGCCACACCCGTGTGACGCCGCTTGACGCGGCCCACGTCAGGGACGCGGCGGCCGTGGTGCGCGCCATGCACGAACTCGTTGCCCGCAGCGCGGTGCCCCGCATCGAGCCCGCGCACCTCTACGCGATGCGCGAGGCCAACCGCCGGTTCGCGGCGGCCGTCGCGTCCGGCGACGTGGAGGGTGCCCTGCGGGCCGACGACGACCTGCACGGCGTCCTCGTCGCGGCCTCCGGCAACAGCGCGGCCCGGGCCACCATCACCCGCTACACCCCTCTCATCCGCCGCCTGGAGAGACAGCGCTTCGGCGAGGGCGTGACCTGCGGCTCCGCCGAACTGCACGAGCGTCTCATCGACGCGTGCGCGGACGGCGACCCGGACGCGGCGGCGGCCGTCACCACCGAGATCTGGCGCGCCCTGGAAGAACTCGCACACCCCTGAACCACCCGGAGGCCCCCGTGACCACACAGTCCACGCCCCTCGACTCCTACGCCCGCTACCCCCTCCTCTTCGGCCCCTCGCCCCTCCACCCCCTGGACCGCCTCACCCACCATCTCGGCGGTGCCGCGCTCTGGGCCAAGCGGGAGGACTGCAACTCCGGCATCGCGTACGGCGGCAACAAGACGCGGAAGCTGGAGTTCCTGGTCGCCGACGCCCTCGCCCAGGGTTGCGACACCCTCGTGTCGATCGGCGGCGTCCAGTCCAACCACACCCGCCAGGTCGCGGCCGTCGCCGCCCGCGCAGGGCTCAAGTGCGTGCTGATCCAGGAGAGTTGGGTCGACTGGCCGGACTCCGTCTACGACAAGGTGGGCAACATCCTCATCAGCAGGCTCGCGGGCGCCGACGTACGCCTCGTACGCGCCGGATTCGGCATCGGCATCAAGGACAGCTGGGAGCAGGCGGTGCGCGAGGTCGAGGACGCGGGCGGCAAGCCGTACGCGATCCCGGCGGGCGCCTCCGAGCACCGCCTCGGCGGTCTGGGATTCGCCCGCTGGGCGTACGAAGTGGCCGAACAGGAGGAGGAGTTGGGGGTCTTCTTCGACACCGTCGTGGTCTGCTCGGTGACCGGGTCGACCCAGGCGGGGATGGTCGCCGGGTTCGCCGCACTCGCGGAGGAGGGCGGCCGGCCGCGCCGGGTTCTCGGCATAGACGCCTCCGCCGATCCCGGCCGTACCCGCGAGCAGATCGCCCGGATCACGCGCGGGACGGCAGAGCTCATCGGCGTGCAGGCAGAGGTGAAGGACTCCGAGATCGAGCTGGACGCGCGCTATCACGCGGGCACCTACGGGATCCCCGACGAGGCGACCCTCGACGCGATGCGGCTCTCGGCCCGCACGGAGGGCATGCTCACCGACCCGGTCTACGAGGGGAAGTCCATGGCCGGGATGATCGACCTGGTGGACCGGGGGGAGATCGCGCGCGACGCGACCGTCCTGTACGCCCACCTCGGCGGGCAGCCCGCCCTGAACGCCTACAGCACCTTGTTCTGATTCTTCTGGCGGCTGGAGTGTCGGCTGCGGCGGAGACGTGTGGGGCACACCTGTGCGCGCGGTGCCACGGAGTAACTACGTACCGCTACGAGGAAACCGAGATTGTGTGTCGGTTTGATGCCGATGTGAGGACCGTGTGAGCTCGGAGCATGGTGCGGCGGGGTCCGGAGGGCGCATACTCAGAACATGACGAGGCCCCCCGGTACCCGACGCCACCTGCCGAACAGTCCTTTCAACGTTCCGCCGCCCCCCGCACCGCCCATCGAGCAGTTCGCCGTGGGCGACCGGGTGTCACACGACCAATACGGACTCGGACGTATCGTCGGAGTCGAAGGCGAAGAAGCAGTGGTCATCGACTTCGCAGGCCGCCAGGGAAGGTTCCTGAGCCCTTACGCGAAGCTGGCCAAGCTCTGATCTGACGTACGCCTCCGGGCGCGTCCACACGCACGACAAAGGGCGGTCGGCGGGAAGGTTCATCCCCTTC
>NZ_JBHTSF010000104.1:0-31910 GCF_042795295.1 Streptomyces sp. NPDC056486 | reverse complement strand
ACAAACGCGACTACATCTTCAACGGCACACTGACCGTCACAGCAATGGTCATCTGGCTCCGCGACACCGTCCAAGAGCCATCAGAAACGCCCTAGTGCTGTGACCGGGAAGGTTCGCCGGAGGGGCTGAGCCGGTTGGATGTAAGGCCACATCCGGTCTGGCAGATGGAGGCCCGGTGGCAGAGCCCGTCCGAGTACGCAGACTGACCGATCAGGAGGGGCAGCAGCTGCAGCGGATCGTGAGGCGGGGCAGTACCAGTACGGTGCGCTACCGGCGGGCGATGATGCTCCTGGCTTCAGCTGGCGGGAACCGTGTGCCGGTGATCGCCCAACTCGTCCAGGCGGACGAGGACACCGTTCGCGACGTGATCCACCGATTCAACGAGATCGGGCTCGGCTGCCTGGACCCTCGGTGGGCGGGAGGCCGCCCCCGCCTGCTCAGCGATGACGACGAGGACTTCGTCATCCAGACGGCCACCACCCGCCCCACCAAGTTCGGCAAGCCCTTCACGCGCTGGTCGATCAGGAAACTCGCCGACCACCTGCGGCGCAACGTCGCCCGCCCGATACAGATCGGCCGCGAGGCCCTGCGCTGTCTTCTGGCCCGCCGAAAGATCACCTTTCAGCGCACGAAGACGTGGAAGGATTCCACCGACCCCGACCGCGACGCCAAACTCGACCGGATCGAGCACGTCTTGGCCCATTTCCCCGACCGGGTCTTCGCTTTCGACGAGTTCGGACCGCTGGGTATCCGGCCGACCGGCGGGTCCTGCTGGGCCGAGCAGGGAAGGCCCAACCGTAGTCCGGCGACCTACCATCGCACCCACGGAGTCACCTACTTCCACGGCTGCTACTCGGTCGGCGACGACACCCTGTGGGGCGTCAACCGCCGCCACAAGGGTGCGGCCTCATCCTTAGCTGCGCTGAAAACGATCCGGACCGCGCGTCCGGACGGCGCCCCGATCTACGTGATCCTGGACAACCTCTCCGCTCACAAGGGCAGCAAGATCCGCCAATGGGCTCGGAAGAACAAGGTCGAGCTGTGCTTCACCCCGACCAACGCCTCCTGGGCCAACCCGATCGAGGCGCACTTCGGCCCGCTGCGGCAGTTCACTCTGGCCAACTCCAACCATCCGAACCACACCGTCCAGACCCGTGCACTGCACGCCTACTTGCGCTGGCGCAACGTCAACACCCGCCATCCCGACGTGCTGGCCGCCCAGCGCAAGGAGCGTGCCCGCATCCGCAGCGAGAAAGGCATCCGCTGGGGCGGACGCCCCCTCCTCAACGCCGCATGACAGGACGGGCCGCGAGCAGGCTCAACCGACAGGGACTCTCTCCTTGAGAAAGCCGATCAGCAGATCGGTAACGGCCGATGGCCGCTCCAGGCCGGGAAGGTGACCTGCCCATGGCAGTTCGACGTGGTCGGCGTTCGCGAGCAGATGCGGCAGCCGGGCAGCGATCTGTCGGAAGTCCGCCAGATCATGCGCGCCCGACAGGACAAGGCAGGGCGCTTGAATTGCCGCCAGATCAACCACGGCCTCGACTGGCTGGAACTCCTCAGCGGCGGCCAGCTGCAGCTCGAAGGCGTGCCGCTGCATCTTGCGTACCGCCTCGCGGGCGGTCTCGTCGGCGTCCGGGCCGAGCCAGGTTTCGACCATCAGTTCCGTCGCGCCGACGATGTCCCCCGCCTCGATCAGCGCTTCCTCGCGCTCCCCGAGCGCACTCAGTTCGGCAGAAGGTTCATGACCGGGCAGGGCGGAACAGATCAACCCCATGGCGCTCACCCGATCCGGCCAGCGCGCGGCGATCTCCAAGGCGACCTGCCCGCCGTACGAGGATCCCACCAGTGCCGCCTGCGCGATGCCCAGACTGTTCAGGAGGGCCAGCGCATCCTCGGCGTCGCTGTGAGGCCGGTCCGGCGCTGGAGTCTCACCGAAGCCCCGAAGATCACAGCGCACCAGCCGGTAACCGGCGTCAATCAAGGCCGGCCACTGGGCATCCCACATCCGCCGGTCACACACCCCGGAATGCAACAGCACCAGCACAGGACCGTCTCCGGCCACATCATGAGAGAGCGTCATCCGGCAGACCCTACGCAGCGGCTGCTCGAAACGCCTCCTGATTAGCACTGCCACTTCCCCGCCCATCAGCCCGGCGAACCATGCCGGTCACAGCACTAGCGGATGACATCCGCAGGGCCAGTGGCAATGTAAAAGGTCTACGTACTCTCCATAAAGCACCATCGGCGGACAGTGGGGACGGCACTACATTGATCGAAGGGTGCACGTGTTGAAAGCTTGCGTCTTTGTGAACCGACGTAGCGTCACGGCGGCCGAAGTCTGGGCCATGGTCGACGAGGAAACCCGGAACGCCACGGAACCCTATACACCCCGAGTCGGCGACCGACCCCGTACCGCGGTCCTCATCGACGCGGAGGCCGCAGCCGCCGAAATGCGGGCCTGCGGATACGAGCCACTCGTACCGTATCCCGGCCGCACCAACGTGACTTGGCCCTCGCGCTGCATGACCTGCGGGTACGAGGGGCGTCCGACGTTCGATGCCGTCCGTAACGCGGGCCAGCGCTGTCGCGTCTGCAGGGCAAAGGAAACCCAGGTGGCTCTATTCACCAGTAGTGCCGTCAATTGTTCACGGGTTTGGGAGGCACCCAAAACCACGGTCGGGTGATGTTCACGAGTTTTGACAGCACTGGGGTACTTGCCAGGGCAGCATCGGGATGCTCCTGGTGAAAGGTCCTGGTCATGCCGCAGATGTCCAAGGTCGAGCTGTACGCGGCGATCCGGCGTGATCACCGTGCTGGCATGAAGATGCGCGAGCTTGAACGCAAGTACAACGTGTCGTGGCGGACCGTCAAGAAGGCTGTGGACTCGGTCTGGCCGGAGCCCCGAAAGAAGCTGCCGCCGCGGCCGACCGCGCTGGATCCGTACAAGCCGGTGATCGACGAGATGCTACGGACGGACCTCGATGCGCCCCGCAAGCAGCGGCACACGATCACGCGGATCTTCCACCGGCTCATCGAGGAGCACGGCGCCGATGTGTCCTACCAGATGGTCCGGCGCTACGTCTCTGACCGGGAGCCGGAGATCCTCGCGGCCTCGGGCAAAGCCCCCATTGAAGCCTTCGTGCCACAGACCCACCTACCGGGCCACGAGGCCGAGGTCGACTTCGGCGACGTGACCGTGCGCCTGGCCGGCGAGCTGGTGACCTGCTACTTGTTCTCGCTTCGGCTCTCGTACTCGGGCAAGGCCGTCCACCGGGTCTTCGCCTCCTGCGGCCAGGAAGCCTTCTTCGAAGGACATGTGCACGCGCTCCGCATGCTGGGCGGTGTCCCGCGAAGCAAGATCCGCTACGACAACCTGAAGTCCGCCGTCGCCCAGGTCCTGGGGCTGAACCGGGCCAGGGTGGAGACCGACCGGTGGATCGCCTTCCGCTCGCACTTCAACATCGAGAGCTTCTACTGCCGCCCCGGAATCGAAGGCGCCCATGAGAAGGGCGGCGTCGAAGGGATGATCGGCTACTTTCGCCGCAACCACTTCACTCCAGTACCGGAAGTCGACTCCCTCGCCGAGCTGAACGAGATGGTCGACCAGTGGGACCTGCACGACGGATACCGCAGGATTGGCTCACGGCCGCGAACCGTCGACGAGTACTTCGCCGTCGAACAGCCGCTGCTGATGCCGCTGCCGGAGGAACCCTTTGAGACCGGCAGGCTGTTTACGCCGCGGGTCGACCGCTACAGCCAGATCGCCGTCCGCACCAACCGCTACTCGGTCCCGACCCGTCTGATCGGCAAGCGGGTGCGTGTCGTCCTGCATGCTTCTCACCTGGTGGTTTACGACAGGAACGCTGATCGCGAAGGGCAGCTGCCGCCTGGATCTGGACCACTACCTCGAAGCCCTCATCCGCAAGCCGGGCGCCTTCCCCGGTGCCACGGCCCTGGAACAGGCTCGGTCGGCGGGCAAGTTCACGCCGGTCTATGACGCCTGGTGGGCTCAGGCCCGCAAGGTTCACGGAGAGCGGGACGGCACCCGAGCGTTGATCGAGGTCCTGCTGCTGAACCGGCACCTCGCCCACGAGCACGTGGTCGCGGGTCTGGCTACCGCACTGCGGGCTGGCGCCCTGACCGCTGACGCCGTCGCCCTGGAGGCCCGCAAGGCCGCCCAGGCTGAGGACGAGCCAACCATCGGCGCATCCATCCCGGCGTCTCCGGGGCAGATGCCTGCCACCGTCACGTCGCTGCACGAGTGGCGGCTTACGCACCTCCCGCCGGACACCAGACCGCTGCCGTCGGTAACCCCCTATGACCAACTACTCCGACGCCGCCGCACCAGCGGCAGCGACCAGCCCAGTGACCCTGCCCCGACAGCGAGGCTTGACCGAGCAGGCCGCCGACGCCGCAATTGACACCGCCTGTCGCCTGCTGAGGCTGCCCTCGATCCGCAACGAGTTCAACGAGATCGCCGACCGGGCGATCAAGGACCAGATGACCTACCGCGGCTTCCTCGCCGAACTGCTGATGACCGAGTGTGACGACCGGGCCCGCCGCCGCTCGGAACGGCGCATCAAGGCAGCTGGCTTCCCGCGGGAGAAGTCCTTGCGGGCCTTCGACTTCGACGCCAACCCGAACATCGACGCAGCCACCGTCCACACCCTCGCCAGCTGCGAATGGATCAAGAAGAGCCAGCCGCTCTGCCTGATCGGCGACTCCGGCACCGGCAAGTCCCACATGCTCATCGCCCTGGGCACCGAGGCCGCCATGAAGGGCTACCGCGTCCGCTACACGCTGGCCACGAAGCTGGTGAATGAACTGGTCGAGGCCGCGGACGAGAAGCAGCTCAACAAGACCATCGCCCGCTACGGCCGCGTCGATCTCCTCTGCATCGACGAACTCGGCTACATGGAACTCGACCGCCGCGGCGCCGAACTCCTCTTCCAGGTGTTGACCGAGCGCGAGGAGAAGAACAGCGTCGCCATCGCCTCGAACGAGTCCTTCGGCGGCTGGACCAAGACCTTCACCGACCCGCGGCTCTGCGCGGCCATCGTCGACCGCCTCACCTTTAACGGCACGATCATCGAGACCGGCACTGACTCCTACCGCCTGGCCAGCACCCGCGCACGAGCCGAACACGCAGAAGCGGGCTGATCAGCTGCTTCAATGCCTGGCCGGCAGCCGATGAAGACCGGCCAGGCCGACGTCACCCGAGCGGGGCCCGCCCAGGTCCGTGGGCTTGCCATCCAGATGAGCGCCGATACGCCTGAAGGTCCGGGCGTTGTCCTCGAACAGATGCGCCTGCATGCCCGCCGCCTGAGCCGCCTCAATATTGACCGCGACATCATCGATGAACAGGCAGCTTTCCGGCCGCACGTCCAAGCTGGCACATGCAGCCTCGAAGGCACGCAGGTCAGGCTTCTCGATGCCGAGCTCGTGTGAGTAGACGATCTGCTCCACCAGTTCGTCGAAGTGATATAGCGCCGTCTCCCGCTCCCGGGCACCGACGAAACTGTTGCTCAGGATGCCCAGCCTGCAGGTTCCGCGCAGCCCTCGCACGTAGTTGATGAGCTCCTCGTTCGGAGTTCCCAGATACTCCCCCCAGAGATCGCCCATGAAGGCTTCAACCTGCGACGCGTCGAGACCCAAACGGGCCGCCACCTGCTCGTTCACCTCTCGCTCGCTGATGCTCCCAACACTCCCGGCCCGCCACACGTCGTGCATTCGCTCATGGACAGTGCCCAGTGGCAGTTCCAGCCGCTCCTCCCACCGCTGCACCCATCCCGTTTCCGGTGTGAGCTCCAGCACGCCGCCGATATCGAGAATGACGCAGGTCGCCGTCATGTGAACTCCATTTCCTCGTAATGACCTTGACGAGCGAGCACAGACCGCCTGCTCATGTGACCGAGAGACAGCGTCTTCTCTCCCCCTGGGGCAAGGTCAAGCGATCCTCGGAGCTTGTGACAGCTCTGTCGCAACCCGCCGACCCGACTCGCCTCAATCAGCAGGTGCCTTCAAAACTCGTGACGACCCGCGAAGCAGTCGACCGCATGCCGACGTCGAAACTCGTGAACAAACGCTGTCGCAAGAAGTGATCGAAGCCACCCATGCGAAACGCGCCGCCACGAACGCGCCGAAGGCCCAAGAAACCATGCGCACGGCCGGACTCCAACCGCTGGAACCCTACCCGGGCAGCCAAACGCCGTGGCGGTGCCGCTGCACCACATGCGGTCGCGAAACCAGCCCCACCTACTCCAACGTCAACAGTGGTTCGAAGGGCTGCCGGTTCTGTGCCCTCAACTTGGCCACCGACGAGCGGGCGTCCGCCGAAGTGCGAGCTGCCGGGTTCGAGCCGCTGGAGCCGTACCCCGGCCGCACCACGGACCATTGGCGCTGCCGCTGTTCCTGTGGAAAGGAAGTCACGACGCGCCTGTCCTCCATCCGGTCGGGAACCACCGGCTGCAAGAAGTGCCCCCGATCCGGCGGCCGAACCGATCCGGCGGCAGCCGCCGCGGAGGCACGCGCCGCCGGGTTCGAGCCGTTGGAGCCCTATCCGGGGAAGACCACCGACCGGTGGCGCTGCCGGTGCAGGTGCAGCACGGACATCACACTCACCCTGACCAGCATCAGAGGAGGCCGCACCGCGTGCGGCACGTGCTCCCAAGGCCCGACTCAGTAACCATCGGCGGTCACAACGTGCCAAAGGCAAACGCCACACCCAGGCCGTCATGGCGCTCTCCCGCCGCCAGGGTCAACGTTCTCTGGGCTCTCCTGCGCGACAGACGATGCTATGAGCTCACACCGCCGATGGCCCGAGCGGCTTGACAAACGGCACTAGGAATCGACGTTGATGCCGTAGTCCGCGGCCAGGCCCGCCAGCCCGGTGTCGTAGCCCTGGCCGACAGCACGCACCTTCCAGCCCGAACCAAGTCGATAGACCTCCACAGCGATGGCGACGGTCGCGCGAAACGAAGGGAACTGGCTCAAAGGACAATCTTTCACCGGAGGGTTGGGTGATGTCCGCGCGCCATGTGGAGTGCTGGTCGAAGACAGCCACGGGCTGGGATTCGAGGTCGATGCTGGCGATGACTGCCACGGTGTGGATGTCGTCGGGAATCTCGGGCAGCTCCACGGTGACGATGTCGCCATCCGTGCGGACCCCGTCGTGGTGGGGATGGTTATAGAAGACGAGGTCCTGGTCGCTGCGGACCTTGCCGTGGCGGGTGAGTAGGACGGCGGAGACATCAACGGGCGTACCGGTGGCGGTGACGCGCACCATTACCCGCTCGGATGCGAGATGGGCATTAGCGCCCTTGCCCAGCACGTTCCCGGCCTCGCGCTGGGACTCTGGGGCAGCCTTGACCGCATCCGCGTCGGATGCCTCTGCGGGTCGGCTGGTACCGGTCAGCGCGGCGAGGGTGTCCTGGAAGAGGGGCCAGCCTTGAGCTTCTTCGCCGGGCCAGGGCCAGGCCAGGCGGTGGGCGCCGAACTGTTTAGGTGTCGGCGGATGTCCGAGGGCCTCGTAGAGCTGCACATAGTGCAGGCTTTCCTCGGCCAGGCGGCTGAGCTGCCACTGCCGTTGGGCTTCTTCGGGCTGATTCATGCGGAGGTCGTTGTCTACGGCGGCGCCGCCGAGCGCGGTGTAGACGCGCTCGGCGAAGACGTGGCCGTCACTCGTAAGCAGACGAGCCGGACGCTGTTGCTGGGCGGCAGCGGGCTCGCCGATCGCGGTGTACAGGGCGCCGAGGTCACCGCCGGTCCATTGGTTGGCCGCGCTGGTGGCGAATTGGGCGAACTGGATCAAGGTAGGTGGCTTGCCCTTCGCGGCCACGAACCGGTGATGGGCACGGGCAACGTCTTCCAACGCGGCGCGCCACCGCCCCTTCAGGTAGGCGTCGAGATACTGCTCTGCCCAGCCACGGCGATGGCGGGTGACGATGTCACGCACCCGCTCGAACCCTTCGCGGCGGCTGCCGCTGCTGTGACTCATCGTCAGGGTGAAGGAACCGATCTCGGTGTCCACCGGTAGCTCCCTGTGCTCCCGGACGATCTCCTCCTCCGGTCCCAAATGCCGCTCAGCAATGCGCAATTCCTCGAACAGATCCGGCGAGACAGGACAGCCGGCGGCACGCAGCGCATCGAGGGGGCGGCTGTAGTAATCGGCCACATCGGACAGAGGGGCGCGGGAGTAGGGGCCTTCGCACACGAACCAGGCGGTCAGCGCGACACCGTGCCAGAACTCCAGAGCGGGGCCGAGCGTTTGGGCCATCAGCTGGTGGGGCCGGGGGTTGCTGACGATGGCGCCTGGGTGGCGCTGCAGCGTCACCGACTGCCAGAGGCGGTCCACCTGCTCGTTGGCGGAGGCGGGCAGCACCTGCCGGTACAGCTGCTGGGTGATTCCGTGGTCGTCCTGCCAGGCGAAAGACATGATCTCGTTGTCGACGAGTCCCCATAGCGGCCGCATGCCGGGTCTTTGGACAGCATGCGTGTGGTCGAAGGCTGTCCACCAGTCGCGCAGGGCTGCAGCACGTTCTTCGACGGGGGAAAGGGAGGTCGGGCCACCGAGGAAGGCCGCGAGCATGGCATGGATTTCGCCCTCCGGGATGCCCGCCTCGGCGGCCATGCCAGCTGCCTGGGCAGACATCCCCACGTACAGGCGCGGCTCAGGCAGCGTGGTGATGACTTCCTCGTCCGAGTGCGGTAGCGCCTGCAGGTAGTCCAGTACGGTCAGCCAATCGCCGGCGAAGTAGCCGGAGACCACCGGCTGCAGCGCCCGAGTCAGGACCCGTCTGGCCAGAGCGGTACCGGCCTTGGCCTTCTTGGCGAAGCAGGCAATGAGTGCCTGCGTCTGCTGGATGCGGTGACGGGTAACGAGCTGCAGAGGATCAGTGGCGGTGAGGGTGTCCAGGAGCCGGAGGCGGGCGCGTTGCTGCCCGCGCCGATCCAGCCGGTGCCAGCCGCCACCGAAGCGGAACTCCTCGAGCGCATCCCGGCCCAAGCCCAGCAGACGGTAGCGTTCCTCGATACCGGCCCACTGCTGCTGTTGGTCTTCGACGGTCCCGGCCGGTCCCGTTGCCCGCACCCGGACCGGCTCCAACAACGTCTCGAACAACGGCACCAGCAGCGCCCACAGCAGTACCGCGTCCGCGCCCTCCACAACGCTGACCCGGGCGGTGTCATCGGTGGCCAACGTCACCGCGTGGGCGGGGTGTTCACGCAGCAGATGCGGCAGGTTGACTGCTCCTGCCTTCACGGAGAGCTTCTGCGGCAGGTACCACGCACCGCGTTGCTGTTGCTCCCGCACTCCGAACTTCTCAGCACACCAGGCCTTCTCCGACCCGCTGAGCCCAAGCACTTCAACACTGTCCGCAGCCTGTGGTCCTTTGCCTCTGATCACCGAGGCCACTCGCTGGCCGCTCAGTGCGGCGGCCAGCAGCCGGCCCGCGAGCGCGTCGAGCTCGGCGAAGCGCTGGTGCTGCCCGGCAGCCGCCTCCAAGGCAAGCCCGTCTTCGGGGGATGCGCCGATGACAGGCTGCCACCAGCGCGGCTCGTCACTGGCCACCGGTCAGCCTCCGCATGTACTCGACGAACTGTTCAAACGGCATCGGCGTCGCGGTGTTTTGTGCGTAGACGGCGTAGCGCTGGGCCATGAGCTGCATCTCCCGCTCCGCCCGCCGAGCTTCCACCCGGCCCAGATCGTGCACCACCCGCTGTTCGACACGCCCTTGCTCGTACAGCACGAACGCATCAACCCCGCCTGGGACTGCGCCATCAGAGGCCGCCTCTCCAGTGCCGTCACCGTCATGTACCACCTCCAGCGTGGCGGGGTTGATCAGAGGAACGTCGAGCAGCACTGCTGGATCCATGTCGTTGTCCGCGCACATGGCCTCCAGATGGTCCTCCAGGCCGAGTTCGGCATGGCAGACCACGTCCAGGTACTGCTGGTCGACAGCCAGACCGGGATGCCTCAGTACGCGCACACCACGCCCGATGAACTGGTAGAACTCGCCGAAGCTGCCATAGGGGCGCACCGGCACCACCACGGTGATGGGAGGGAAGTCGTAGCCCTGGCCGAGCATCCGCAGCTGCACGATGCCTTGCAGGTCTCCCGCGTCGGACTCGAAACGCCGCCGGGTGGCTTTGATCGTCGAGGCCGACATGCTGTGGTGCAGCGTGCCGCACGGGATGCCGTGCTCTTCAGCGATCCGGGCGATCTGCTGCGCATGGGCCTCGCCTATCGCCGCGAACAGCGCCCGGGGTTTGACCGGGGCCAGCAGCTTGGCCTGCGCATCCAGACAGGCCCGCGTCACGGTCATCACGTGCCGGATCGACGCCTCGGACTGCGCCGTGATGCGAGCCATCTTCCGCTCGTCTCCCAACGCGGCCAGCAAGGCATCACGGCCCACGATCTGTTCGCGGCGTCCGTCGGGCCACACCGCCTCGTACACCGTCGTCGCCACCTCCGGGGCGAACCGGTGCACACGCAGGTTCTTCGCCGAGCCGTCCGCGACGGAGTCCACCAGCCGGTAGCGGTAGACGACATCGGCGTCGATCGGTTTGCTGTCCAGGCGCTGGAAACACGCCGACATCAGCAGCGTGCGTGCACCCTCGAAATGGGCGAAGAGCCTCTGGTAGGAGGCGCTGGCCGCGATGTGTGCCTCGTCCACGACGATGAAGTCGACATCCTCCGGCTCCAGCTTGGCCAGCAGGTCCCCATCCTTGTCGCCAGTGCCCAGCGCGTGGAAGTTCGTCACCAGCACATCTGCGGCCAGCAGCCGCTGCCTGCTCACCCGGCTGATCTGCCCGTCGTCCCTGTCCAGGACCAGCGTGGCCGGCGGGCGCGCGCCCGGCAGCAGCGGGCCGCCCGCCAGACCGTACAGAACATTGCCCGGCATACCCGGATCGAGTGCCTTGGCGAACGTGCCGCGGATGACCGAGCCCGGAGTCACCACCAGCGCCCGCCGCCTGCTGAAGGACAACGCAGCCGCCACTCCCAGTGCGGTCTTGCCGGCCCCGACCGCCATCACCGTGGCCGCATGCCGTCCTCCGGACGCGTAGTAGTTGGCCAGCGCGGCCAGAGCCTCGTCCTGGCACGCCCGCAACGGCTCCCGCGCCACCGAAGCGCGCACACCGGTGAAGTAGGACCCACCGGCCGCTGGCTGGGCGCCCAGAGGCGGATCGGCCGCCCGCAAGGGATCCCCCGCCATCTCCGGGACCTCAATGCGCGGTACGGCGACCGCTAACGGCTCAAGCGCCGCATCCTGGCGCAGCATCGCCTGCAGCTGGGCAACGCAGCGCGCGGTGTCCAGGCGCACCGCATCATAGGAAAACCGCAGCACCGTCAGCCCCGTGGCAGCCAGGTCGTTCTGCCGTAGCCTGTCGTAGGTGAAGGCCCCCCGGTCACTGTGGAAGGTGAACCCGTCCAACTCGACGGCCAGTTGCAGCGACTCGCCTGAGATCAGGTAATCCAGCCGGTAGGTGCGTTCATTGACCGTCACCGGATGCTGGCTGCGCACGTGCGCCACGATGCCCCGCTCCGCAGCCGGACTGAGCACCCAGCGCAAGAACGCCTCTTCTAGATAGGAGGCCGAAGGGATCACCTGGTGCAGTCCCGTGCTCATGCAGCCCCGCCAACCGCAGCTTCCTGCACCAACGCACCGGCCTTCTCCGACAGCCGGGCCACCGCGTCCTCGCCCTGTCCGAAACGGGCCAACCGCCGTGCCACGCCAAGAGCTTCTTCGAGAGCGCCTTCGCGTTCCAGCAGCACAATGAGCCGGGACACGGACGTCACATGCACGAACGACTCCGGGACGGGACCGGTATCGAAGGACACCGCCTGAGGGGCTGCCTCCATCAACTCCAGGTCCAGCAGCGCGAACACCTCAAGCAGCTCAAGCCCTTCAGGATAGGAGCGCCGGCCGCTCCACAAGCGGTCAACCGCGCCCTGCAGGACGAAGTGGTAATCCATTGCCCCACCGGGAAGCTCCAGCGCCTCCCAGACCTGGGCGACCAGGTCCGCTCCGCTCGCCTCTATGGGCACATGCCGACTGGCCGGCGTTGCCGACGTAGTGCCCTCATCAGTCGGCCACATCGGTGATCCGTACGAGACTTTCGGGCGGACTCGTGCCTCTGGCAGCGCCTCGCGAACAACACCAGGGCTACTGGGGAAATGCATGCCGGGAACGGCCGCCATTCGCTCAAACCACGTCGCCAAGTTCCTCTCTCTTCCCGCTTCCGCTGCCTCAGCCGCCAGCTAACTGCCACACCCCTGCTGGGCATCCCCGGATGGCACGTCTCCCGCGCCCCGCCAAGGCAGTACCACCTCGCGAACCATATGCCCGCCAGCTGAAGCAAGTAGCGATTTCAACGACAATGCCCTGTTCACGGCCTCATGCAACGCTCTTTAGGCAGCATGCGGGAAGAATCGGCTATCTAACGCGGAACGCTCCTGAGAGGCAGCGAAAGACGCATAGCAGCAGGTCAGATGCAACGAACGGAGCATCGCCACAGGTCAGAGCCCCTGGCAGGCGGTCGCCCGCCCGTTGAGACGTATGCGGAGGCAAAGTAGCTTTCGCGTCAACTACCGGCAGATTCCGGAAAGTGCACACCTTCTCAGCTAGCCCGTCAGGTACGTTCCCAAGGCATCTGAGGCGACAGCTGACAGCGCAGGGGGACGCGTGAGCAACGACGGCAAAGGTCTGCCGCGCCTGTTCATCTCCGTGATCGACGATGATCCGTTGCGGGCTCGCAGCGACGCCCGCGAACTGCTGGCCGAGGTGTCGGAGACTGATCCGGTGGCCTCCGTGTGCTTGCCCTCGGCCGGTCCCTCGGTGAGCAGCGACAAGGGCGGCGACGTCTCGGAGGTCGTCGGCCTGGTCCTGAGTGCCGGCTCGTTTGCGGCGGCCTGCATCCAGGTATGGCTGGCCAAGGTCCCTCAGCGCACCATCATCGCGACCCGCCCGGACGGAGCCACCCTGCGCATCACAGGCCGCGAGGCGCGTGAGGACGACGAGCGCCTCGAACGGTTCCTGGCCGAGGGTTCCCTGCCGCCAGGCGGGAGCACGGCTCACGGCACGCCGTGCCAGGACGACACCTCCACGGCGGGTTGACCGAGGGTGCGCAACAACGATCGATACGCCCTTCTGATCGGCGTCTCTGCGTACGACAGCGAGCACTATCACGACCTTCCAGCGGTCCGTGCCGATCTGCACTACATGCAGGCGGTTCTGCAGAGCACGGAGATCGGCCAGTACAACGACTGCGCGATGGTGCCGGACCCGACGCGTGCGGAAATGCTGCACGCCATCGAGTCGTTCCTCGAAGAGCGCCAGCAAAGTGAGAGCGCACTGCTGTACTTCAGCGGGCACGGCGAGTTCTGCGAGGCCGACAACCAGCTCTACTTCCTCACCCGCGACAGCGACCCGGCCGATCTGCCCCGTACGGCGGTGTCGGCGGAGTTCCTGGAGCGGACCCTGCAGTCCTGCCGCGCCGCGTCCAAGATCGTGCTGCTGGACTGCTGCGCAAGCGGTTCCGTCGTCCAGGGCTGGCATGCCAAGGGCCGGGAGAGTTCGGAATCGGACGAGGCGGAGCACAGCACCCTGTTGCACCCCACTGGCGTCTACTTCATCACCGCCTCGGACGCGCTGCAGGCCGCCTCCGCCATGGCTCCCGAAGGATCGACGCTCGGTACTTCGCGGTTCACGGGTGAAATCGTCGAAGGACTGCGGAACGGGCGGATCAAGGACAGCGGCTGGATATCGCCGGAGGATCTCTTCGAGTATCTGACCGCGCAGATGGTGCGCAAGGGTGTGCCGGAGGAGCAACGCCCGACGAAGTCCACCATCCGCGCCACCCACACGCTGCACTTCGCCCGGTCCGTGGCCCGCCCGGTCCATCTCCCTCCCCCGCCCCACGAACCGCCCCCGCCGTCGGCCGCTCACCTCAAAGCTCGCGAGCGGATCGCGGCTGACCGTGAGAACGCCAACGACTGGCAGCGCCTGCTGCGCTACTACGCACAGTGCCTGAGCGCCCAGGCCGCGGCGAGCATGCTGCCCGACCGGCGGGCGGGCCGGAACTCGCAGTACTTCCTGATAGATGAGGGACCCGAGACCGTTCAATCCGGTCTGAGCCCAGCACTGCCGGCGCCCAAGAACCTGCCCGGTGCGCAGGGCTCAGGCAGCACCACAGCGAAGAACGGGGCAGGTCGCGCTGCCGATCAGCACGAGTACTGGTACGGGTATCCCGCCGTCACGCTCCCTTCCCGCGGTGAGGGCAGCCGGCGTACGGATGTAGCGATTGCCCCGCTGCTGATCCAGCAAATGGAGTTGGCTCCGGACGAGAGCGGTCGCGCGGTGCTCCGTCCGAGCGGGGTTCCGTCGCTGCACACCAAGCTGGTGACGGAGCTTCTCTCGGAGGACGAGGCTGCCCAGTTGCTGGCCCGTTGGCAGCCGACGTGGCAGTACGGCAATGACGCGCAGATGATCAAAGCCGTACGGGAGTTGCTCGGCGTCCTGGGACTTCCGGAGCTTGAACCGCTCGACGCCTCCGCCATGAGTGCGGACTCGGTGCACGAGGCCCTGCGCCCTGGCGCGCACAACGCCGCCGTGCTCCTGGCTCCGTCGAGTGTGGAGCGCTTCGCCACCGACGGCGTTGTGGAGAATCTCCTGGCCATCTCCACCCGCACGGCCGAAATTCCGGGTACGGCACTGGACGCGCTCTTGAACGGCGGCACCCCCGCGCCCACAACGGATTTCGTGCTCGTGGTGTCGGCAGGGCCCTCCAACGAGAGCCAGGAGCAGGTGGTCATCTCCGCGATGACGCAGCCGCTGACCGTGGCCACCGGTCCGCCCGGGACAGGAAAGAGCGAGGTCGTCACCTCGGTGGTGGCCACGTGCGTCGCGGCAGGTGAGTCGGTTCTGGTGGCGTCGACCAACAACGAGGCGGTGAACGTCGTCGCCCAGCGCTGCGACTACATCGCTCCGGGGCTGTTGATGCGTACTGGCAACGTCGATGCCTTGGTCAAGGAGGCCGAGAAGCTAGAGCAACTGCTGTCCGAACCGCCTGCCCAGCCCGGGCGCAGCTCCGCTACCGTGGCAGGTGAACTGCGCAACCTCCGCTCGCGCGCCGCCGCCCTGCGCGACCAGGCCGGACGGCAGGTCGAGGGTGAGGTACGGCTGGCCCAGGTGCTGTCGCAGCGCGCCGAGTTGGCCGGCAAAGTCGAGCTTCCGGTGCCGCTCCTGTCACGGTTGTGGCAAGTCGGCGACCTCTCGGCGCTGGCCCGCTGGGAAATGAGGGCCCGCCGGGCTGCAGCGGCGGGCAGCTGGTGGGGGCGCTGGCGCCGGACACGGGCCGTGAAGGCGTTCGTCGCGGCTGCCGGTGCCGACGCAGCGCCGCAGCTGCCGCCATGGACGAGGGAACGGCACGTTGTCTCAGACCTGCTCGACGACCTGGCGGACCTGGCTGGCCTGGAGCGCCAGGTGCGTGACCTCACGCCGGCTCAGCTCGCCTACGACGAGGAAACCGTGCGCCAGGCGCGTTCAGGCTGCGCCGCAGCACGGGCCCAGCTGTCCGCAGAGCTGTGCGGGGCCGTGTCGGCGGAGGTGCTCGACTGCGGGCGATCGCTGTTGGACCAGCGGCTTCAGACGTTGCGTCAGCGCAAAGGGACCCAGCGGAGCCAGCTGAACCTGCTGCGCTACCTGAAGGGGTGGGCGATCACCACCCATGCGGTGCGCCAGCTGAGGCCAGATCCGAAACTCTTCGACCTGGTCGTCATCGACGAGGCCAGCCAGTGCTCCATCGCGGCGGTGCTACCCCTGCTGTTCCGCGCCCGCAGGGCCCTGATCATCGGGGACCCGATGCAGCTGACGCACATCCCCGGTATCTCGCCTGAGCAGGAACGTCAGGCCCGCGTCAGGGCGGGGCTGAGCGCGGCCTGGCTGGAGGACCGGCGGCTCGCCTATCACGTTCACTCCTCCTACCACGCCGCCGCGCAGAACGGCGAGAGTGCACTGCTGCTCGACGAGCATTACCGCTGCCACCCGGAAATCGCCGACATCGTCAACGGCCATTGCTACTCCGGCGCGCTGGAGATCATGACCGACGTTCGCCGGCAGGTACCCGCGGTCGATCTCATGGACACCGGGGAAGTGGCCCCTGTACTGGCCTGGGCGAATGTGCCCTCAGGCGAGTCGGCACGCGGCCCGGGAGGAAAGTCCTGGCGCAACCCGTCCGAGGCTGCCGCTGTTGCCGACATCGTGCGGGCGCTGCTTCGCCGCCTGCCCGAGAGCGCGACGGTGGGCGTGGTGACACCGTTCCGTGCGCAGAAGGACGCCCTGGAGAGCATGATCGGCAGCGACCGGGTCCGGGTCGGAACGGTGCACGCCTTTCAGGGCGGTCAGCGCGATGTGATGATCCTCAGCCCGGTGGCCACCTCCAACACCCCGCAACGAACGGCCCACTGGGTGTCGAGCCAGGTCAATCTCTGGAACGTCGCGATCACCCGCGCCAAATCCCAGTTGATCACCGTGGGCAACCACGCCTACTGGCAGCAGGAGACAGGTCTCCCCCATCTGCTGTCCTCACGCTCACTCCTGTGGGACCAAACGCAACGCACGGGTGTGCAGCCCACTCCCATGCCAGGGCCTCGCCTGCGGCAGGAGCGGCGCCGCAGAGATCTCACCGACGCCGTGCAGCAGATTCTCGCCTCGCGCGGTGTTGTCGAGCTGGAACGCGATGCGATGGTCGGTGGACAGCGCATCGACCTGCTGTTCACCTCGTCCGAAGGTAACACCGCGGTAGTCGTCGACACCGGCCCCGGGCCGGACCGTGATCCGGCACGACACCTTCGGCTGGTACACGAACGGGCCGGTCTGCTCGTCGGGCTTCCCTCCGGCGGTCGAGGCGCGAAGGCCGGTCCTGTCACGCGCGTGGTCCGTATTCCCGCCTGGCGCATCCTTGCCAGCCCGAATGCACTGGCGCCGCTGTTCGACTGAGTGACCGATCGGCCGCCGGTGGTCGACCGGGACATCCGACGTGGGGAGGGCAGTCGTGGCACGCACTCCGAAGACTGAAGAGGTCCTGAACAGTCTCAGGCAGCAGGTATCCGTTTCGGTTCACTCGACGCGGGAGCTCGTGGGCAAGGTTGACGAGGCTGCCGCCGACAAGGAACGGGAGCGTCGCGAGACGTTCGAAAAGCGGCAGGAGGAGGGCAAGACCAAGACGGGAGAGACCTACGAGCCCCTGCGGCGCAAACCAGGCCTGCGCCCGCTCCCCGGCACGGAGGTCGGCCTGTCCGTGACGTTGACGTTCTGGGACGTCCTGCACCACCTGGGCCGCGGGCTGGCACTGTCCCAGCGCGGTGCATCACGCGGACTGGCCGAGCACTGGGGCAGCCTGAAGTACTGCCAGGCGCTCAGTGCCCATACCGAAACCCAGCTCGGCCTGTCACAGGAGGGCAACCTGCTCGGCCTGTCCGACGAGGGCAAACGGATCGCCATGTACTACAAGGCGCTGCAGTCAGAGGAGTTGGGACACGCCTTCGCGCTGGCCGTCAGCGAACAGATCCTCACCCGACGCTATCCGGACCACAGCATCTCGTTCGTCCGTGCCGACATCGCGCTACGGGCCGGCTGGACGCTGACCAGCCGCGACAAGGCGAAAACAAAGACCGTCGGCTACCCCTACCGTCCGCAATTCTTCGCCGAGGTCTGGAAACCGGGCGAGTCCTCACGCGTCATCCCCATCGCCTGCAAAGGCAACCACAGCGACCGGCAGAAGGCCTACGAACAGCTCGCCTCCGCAGCCGTCCACGCCGACGGAGTGCACATCGGAGCCTGGAACGAAACCCCGGCCTTGCTGTTCAGCATGGAGATCGCCCTTGCCGACCCGCTCACTGTCCACGTCCTGCATGCCGACGGCTCCGGCGGCTGGCTGCACATCCCCGACGGCACCCCCGCCGCCGACATCGGCCTGGACCTAGGCGGCAAGAACCCGGACATCGGCATCCTCAAACCAGGACAAGGCAAGGACCCCGACTCCTCCGAGCCCGGCTGCCAAGTCGGCCCCAACAACCCCAAGGACTACGCGTGGTTCCAGCGTGTCCTGGCCCGCGCCGGAGCCGCCGGCCTGACGGCCTTCGCCGGGGACGGCGAATCCACCGCCGCGCTCCTCACCACCCGTCAGGGCAGCGACTTCTTCCAGGGTTTCGCCCACGCCGCCTCCGGCAGCGTCCAGGACCAGGACTACACCCTGCTGGGCGAGAAATTCGAGGGCACGGATCACGTCTTTCGGCTCAACGGCAAACGAGTACAAGCATTCTCCGGCGTCGCCGCCGACGTCCTCGATTCGCTCATCACCAGGCAAGAGCCCAAATGGCAGGCCGATATAGCCACCTACCGACAGCAGGTCCATGCGAGAAGGGCCAAGGAACATGGGACATTCTGGGACCACACCTGGGGCGGCGTTGTCTCGATCGGCCGGGACGGCACAGTGCTGGCCATGCGTCAGATCCCGCCCTTCCGAGACGAGTAGTGCCTGCATGCAGGTAACCAGCTACCAGCCCCTTTAGGGCCGGTAGCTGTGGTGTTGCTCATCGTTGTAGCCGATCACCCGTCTGATGCCTACACTTCGCCGTCGTTAGGTACTTGCTCGCTGCGGACCGCTTCGTGATCAGTGCTGGTCCCAGCTTGGGGAACTGGTCTCCTCGGGAGCAGTTTCTCCCGCCGGCTGGCTGGCGGCACCGTCCAAAGCAGCCACCAAATCCCTCAAGGTGTGAAATGTGAAGGGGCCCCCGACGAATCCCGCCGGCACCGGTGCACGGGTGACAAAGATCGCCCTGACTTCGCGCGGCTCAGCTGACGTCGGCAAGCTGAGGGCCGCCGCTACCTCGTTGACGTAGGGTGCGAGGTCGTCGAGTTTCCGCTGGAGCTGTGTCACATAACACGGTTTTCGATGGTCGACGTAGAAACGGTCCAAATGGCGTCGGATCTCCGGTGTCACGTGGATATCGGCTGGGTCCTTCACCTCGATCAGCCAGATGTCCGAGTCAGCCCCGCGGCCAGCGACTACATCGATCTCGGTTTGGAGGGACGGGACCCCCAGCCGCTGCGGATCCTGCTCCCGGATGCGCTCCTCCACCACGTAGCCAGCCGCCCGCAGCGTTTGTGCTACTTCGGTCTCGAGGGCTCTGTTCTTGCGGTCGCGAACCGCCTCCAAAGCGTCTGTCACCCGACGCGGGGGCGGAGGCTGCGTCCAAGGCAGGATTCCTTGGGCCACGAAGTTGCCGTAAATACCTGCACTCGCGTAACAGAGCTGCGGACCGACGACGAGCCGCCCATCGGTGAGCTCGACCAGGGGCTGGACGACGAGTCGTTTCTGCCTGCTGCGCGCATGCCACGGCTTCCACTCGGCAGCCTGCAACGCGGAGGAGGTACTGGTGAGGAGCCCCTGAGCAGCAGCGATACGGGCATGTCCGTCAGGTTCCGCCGCGAGACGCAACGTATCGATCAGGTGCTGCCGTACGGTATCTGCGGCGACAGCCACCGCATCTGGATCCTCAGGCTCCAGCGGCCATTGGGCCGTAGAAAATAGGACATGCAAGATATCGCTCACTGATGCTCCGTATGCGGCGAGCATGGCAGCGTCAACAGCTGGATCGACGAGTTCGTCGATCTGTTCCTCGTCAACGACTTCGGCTGCTGCGCCAACCTCGTCAGTCTGCTCGTGACTGCCGAGCGTCGACGGAGCCGCGAGCATGTGAGCCGCTCGGGCCCGTCTGAACGCGCTGAGGTCCAGATCGAACACCCGGGAGCCCGCGCTTCCCGACTCGGCATCGGCATCGGCATCGGCATCGGCATCGGCCAAGTCGGTCACCACGGTGATCTCATACGCGTCGCTGATTCTCAGTCCGGTGGGACGAACTTGATGATGAATCGCTTCGCTCCGCATCGTCGCGGCCAGATAGGCGGAAGCCGCAGCGGTGATCTCCATCCACGCGTACTGATCCACGCGACGGTTTCCAGTGGGTTGAGCCCGCAGGGCTGCTTCGATCGCGATTTCGTTGCTGCGCCTCAGCCACAGATGCTCTTGCTCGAGTTCTGTCTGGCGCTCCAGTGGGTCCCAGGCCACCGAAAGAAGGCGGGAAGACTGTTCGAGATCACGGAATTGCTGGTTCTTCGTCGCCAAGGTGCGTTCGACCTGTCGCATCCCGACGGTGACAAGGTCGTCGGCGGAGTGTTGAGCGAGACGACGGTTCAGAGCATCCAACGCGGCTGGCGCCAGCGCATCACGGTCAAGCTCTTTGGCCTGTGGGCCCACGTACGTTCCGGGTGCGGTGCCCGCTGCCTGCACAGCACGGGCCACCTCCTGGTCCATCATGCCTACCAGATGTGCATCTATCGGCCATGGACGGGCAAGGTGTGGACGACTCACCGGCGCTGTCATGATCCGGATCGCAAGTGTGGGCGGAGCGACGCGCCAGGCCGTTGCCACCGTGTCGACCGTGTTCGGCGGCAGATCACTCTGCTCCAGAAGAGACCTGATCGTCTGCGCCATGACATCCCGCGTAGTTGCGGCGTCATGGTCGGTCTGCTCCGCGAGCGACTCACAGTCGACGAGGAACTTGGCATGGATCACCCGGCCGTACGCACTGGACTGTGCTTCGACAGATCCGACCCGGATGGAATCGGCGCGATCACGTTCGTCCGGCGTAACGGGCCGCATTTCGAGGATGTAGCCGACGGGTGAGGCTTCGTCCTGCGCCGCTTTCCACGCATCATTCACCTGCTCGAAGCCGAAGGCGTACGAGCCTGCGAGATCGTGGAGAAGTTGGTGATGGCCGTCGCCCCAAGCGGGGTGCGCGGAACGTAGGGCCACAGCAGGGGTGCCGACCCGGATCCGCCAGCCGTACAGGTCAGGGCGGTCGTGGTCCGGCGGTCGGGTTACCTCATCCGCATGCGCTCGGCGCCACTCGTAGATCCCGTATGGGCCCTGTCCAATAGGGTCCAAAGCATCCCACGAGTCGATTCCCGGCAGGGCGAGCAGGGCCAGCGCCTGCTCGAGTTCCTGCAGGCGCTGGCCGCGTTCCCACTCGGCGGCGCTGTGGTGAGGGCTGACCATCATCAAGTCCGGGGCCCTGCCGCCGCTGAAGAACGTCTTGTTGTTGCCGCGCCACCACTCCCATAGGTCAAACGCCTCCCAGACGACCATGTGGGGTCGGTCCGGCGCCGCAAGTTCACGGCAAAAGGTATAGAGATCCGTGTCGCTGTCGGCGGTGGTCGAGGCCCAGAGCAGATCCTCAAGGGACATGGCGGCAAGCCCCGGTCGCTGGGGCGCAACCAGATGTCCGGCAGATGCGACGAGGAGAAGCGGAACGACCTCCGTCCCTGCGGGAAGGGTCAGGGACCCACCGGGCAGCGGCACACGAACCTCTTCGTCCGGATGGGCACGGGCATGCTCGCTGATCCGCAGCACTGCTGGTTCCTCCCGGAAGGGAGCATCCGTCAGATGGGGGCGGGCGAACAGCTGTACCAGCAACGCCCTGGCAGGGCCGAACATGACCACCCACTGCACAACGTCGCGAGGGGAGACAGCCGGGCCGCTGCTTGTGTCAGGGGGACCGACAATCTTGTCCGAGAACCGCCACAGAGCTCGGCGTGCACGTTCAGCTGCGAGTTGGGCAAAGCGCAGGCTGACGTTCGCTTCTGCCGAGGCGGCGTGCCGAGCGAGATCAACGACGCCCTGCCCCAGGCTTTCGGGCAGGAAGCCCAACGGTAGCCAGAATCTCGCTGCGCCACCGTCGGACAGCTGATGGGAAACGGCCAGGTACTTGCCGAACGTACTCTGCGGGGAATGGGGGTCGTAAATCGGCTCCCCCCGTTGTGCGGTAGCCCAGTCGAGCGCGGCCCGGAACGTCTTGGAAGGGGCGACCGTCGCGTCCACCGGACTACTCACAAGCACCTGCGCCGCCACGAGTTCCTCGTCGGTCAGCGTTGCAGGGCCCTCGGTCGGCACGTCCCCATCGGGCCACGATGAAGCTAGTGCCCGTATGGCCAGATCGGCGTACCGCAATCCCACCTCGACGTATTCGGAGATCCCGAATCCCAGCTCGGGCACAAGAACCGAATCAGTCGCCTGAGCCACCGTCTTCCACCGCGTGACGTCGGCCAGAGGCCTCTCCACCTGGCCGGGAGCCAGCCGCAGCACCTCGTCACCGAGCCGCGCGAGCACAACCTGACGGGGATCGGACGGAACGAAATCTTCCAAGCCAGCCAGCCAGGGCGCTTCCCGGCGACAGGCATCCAGTAGCCCGCCCACGGTCACAGCCTTGGCGACAGACCGCCCGGTTGGCGCCACAGCCAGCATTTGCTGAAAGAGGTACCCGACAGACGCCCATCTGTGCCGGGTTCTGGGACTGGCGCCCGCTGCAGTGAGCAGAGCCTGCATGCTCGCCATTTCCATACCTGCGAGTCGTCGGCCCAACCCTTGAGGAGCTGTCCGTCCCGTCTTTTTCCGGCCCTTGCCCACATCGCCCCCGTTCTCCCGAGTACGCCAGCATAGAAAACTGGTGTCCGAAAACCCACTTCAAAATTGCCGAGTGCAGGCTCACTGGACGCGGCGTCCACATGCACAGCGGCACGGACCATCAGCTCGCCGAGCTGTTCTGTGAAGTCATAGCCGGACTACGCACACCCGTCGTCGGCAGGTCACCGCGCTAAACGTCAGCAAGCTGGGCACGAAGGCGTGCTCAGCCCTGGGTGCAGGTGGGATACCCATACAGCCTGGACCAGACCGAGGATCCAGACCGCGGCACGCGGGCCGACCCGCCAAGTATGGCCCCTGACCAGCCAATTGGCGCAGATGAGCAGATAGCAGGAAAATCAGCGGTCATGTCGGAAACCATGTGGGTTGCGATTGGCTCCGTCGGCACCACCGCCGGTATCGGCGTGATTGCCTGGCAGTCGTACCTGATGCGCAAGGCCGTGAAGGTCTCGCAGGACGCGCTCGAAGTGGCGCAGCATGCGCTTGTCGCCTCCGAAGCGGTGGCGATCGACGCAGCCCGCACGCGCCTGGATGCCCAGGCTCCTGCGGTGACCGTACGGTTCACCGAAGTCCAGTGGCCACCGTACGCCTGGTCTCACGTGGGGATGCCCGTCAACCCGTGGCCGAACGGCTACGAGTGGCATTTCCCGGAGAAGGAGAACGACCGCATCGTCCTCCAAGCCCGCATCGTGATCGAGAACAGGGGCGACCGGTACGTCAACGTCGAGTACGTCGGCGACCTTGTCAAGGACGTCGAAGGCCGTGCGCGCCCCGCGACCGCACACGCTCTTTGGTCCCACCAGAGGAACGGCGTGACCCCCAATCTGTTTCTCCAGAAGGAATTCACGATCAAGGAGCTGTCGGAAAACTACGAAGCACGCAGGGAGGGCCGACCACTCCCCCACCGTGTGACTGGCACTATCACTGTGCACGACAGCCGCGACAACGGCGCCACCGATGTGTGGGAACTCGACCTGACCGGGTGCCCGGTGTGACCCCACGAGAGCCGCATGGGTGTCTGGCTCGTCGACACCGACGCTGCCGCTGACTCGCTGGAGTACGACTCCCAGCCACCGTACGAGCGGACCTACTGGATTTCGCGCCGCCTCGGTAGCTGCCTCCCTAATCCCACGTACATGCCCAGTGCCAGTGGCCGGCAGAGCCCGCCGCCCTCCTCGCCGTCCCAACTCCCGTAGATCGGCCACTAGGCGGATGTCCTGGCTGAGGAGTGCGGCCGCTCGCCCATACGGCTCGCATCTGCACAGCCCCGGCGGCGTGAGTTTCGGTGGCAGCGTTGGCCGCACAGCCTGGAAGGACAATGCTGCCCGGGCCGTTACGGACGACGTTCCCGGGCGGTCGTCTCCTCGTCTGTCTGGAACCCCACCCAGCCTTGGAAACTGCGCAGAACCGCGTTCGTGGTGCGTCGTAGCGCAGGATCGGCGTGCGGTGTCAGTCGCGTTGGTGGCTGGCCAGGGGCATCCGGCGAGAGAGCAGGGGTGGTGGGGATGTACATCATCAACACGGCTCAAGAGGTGCACGCCCCCGAGGGCCACTACGTACGTCACCGACTTCCTCTCGCCGGCCAGGATCTCAACTACCTCCTGTCCACGAGCAGGCTCCGGTCAGTTCTCGCCGTCGTCCAAGATCCGGACCATACACGGGCCAGCGCTCTACAGCCCACCTCGACCATGGACGTTTCAGCTGGTCAGAGGAGTGTGCAGCGTGTACCACCAGCAGACGAAGAACATGCTGACCCGTTTGCGGGGGGACGGCGCAGTGTCGGCGAGCCCACCTTCTTCGGTCTTCAGCTCAGGGACACGGCCCGCCCCGTGAACCCCATTGCCCCACCCTGCGGCGAACCCCGCTGACACCGCCCCCAACCGGGCTGTTCGGCGGGCCGCTGCCCACTCCCCTTCCAGCCCCAATCCAGCACGGTACGGATAAGCAGGGATGACGGCAGGTGACGACAGGTCAGAAAATCCAGCACCAATCCAGCACGGGCACAGATTCGGGGCCGCGCCCCGAAAGGCACGACCCCAACTGACCTGTATGTTTGCTTGGTTCGGCAGACTATGCTAACGAAGCGCCTTCACGTTGTCGCCGAACGTCCAGCCCTTCGAGCCGTCCCAGTTGATGGACCAGGTCATCAGGCCCTTCAATGCGCCGTTGTAGTGGTTCCACGCCTGTGTCACCAGGCTCGGGGCCATGTAGCCGCCGCCCGCGCCCGGCTGTGCGGGCAGGCCCGGGACCTGCTTGTCATAGGGGACCTTGATCGTGGTGCCCTGGATGACGAGGCCCTTGTTCAGGCAGTCCGTCTGCGCGACGAATCCCTGGACGGTTCCGGCGGAGTAGGAGTCGCCGGAGCAGCCGTACATGCTGCCGTTGTAGTACTGCATGTTCAGCCACCAGAGGCGGCCGTTGTCCGCGTACTTCTTCACAATGGGGAGGTACGCGCCCCAGATCGAGCCGTACGCCACGCTGCCCCCGGTGACGTATGCCGTCTCGGGTGCCATCGTCAGGCCGAAGTTGGCGGGCATCCGGGCGAGGACGCCGTCGATGATGCGTACGAGGTTGGCCTGTGAGGCGGAGAGCTGGTTGATGTTGCCGCTGCCCACGAGTCCGGTCTCGATGTCGATGTCTATGCCGTCGAAGTTGTACTTCTTCAGGATCGGCACCACCGTCTCGACGAAGCGGTCGGCGACCTTGCTCGAGCTGAGGTCGATGCCTGCGGTCGCGCCACCGATCGACATCAGGATCGTGGCGCCGTTCGCCTTGGCCTGACACATCTCGGCCGGGGTGGCGACCTTGACCGTCGAGTCCATTCCGTCCTCCCACAGGACGGTGCCGTCGGAGCGGATGACGGGGAACGCCGCGTTGATCACGTTGTAGCCGTGGTCGCGCATGCGGGTGTCGGTGATCGGGGTCCAACCGAACGGCGGGTGTACGCCGTTGGCGGCTCCGTCCCAGTTCTCCCAGTAGCCCTGGAGCACCTTTCCGGTGGGCTTCGACTTGACCGCGCATGTTTCGGCCTCGGCACCCTGGGTTCCGGGGGCGACCTGCGCGGCCCGAGTGATGTCCTGGCGGTCCTGCGACGACGCCTTGCTCGGCACCGCGCCGACGAGCAGCGGCACGGCGAAGGCCATCGCCAGACCGACCGACAGAAGTCGGGACGGTGCGCGGCGCGGGGCGAGGGCGTGGGGAGAGGTTCGGGATGACACGCTTACCTCCTGGACTGTGGTGCCTGGAGACGTAAGTGGTGCGACGCGCCACACCGTAAAGTGGTCCAGACCTGCCGTCAATAGGTCTGGACCAGGCCGATCGAGCAGGAGGCCTCCCCCGCATGGACATCCTCAACTCCCAGGATCCGCTTGCCATCTCGGTGACCGAGGCGATCCGGAAGGGCGACGTCCCCGCTCTGCGTCAGCTCCTGGCCGACCACCCCGCACTGGCCTCCGGCTTCATCAGCCAGGACGGTCCCGCCGCGGGCCGACGAAGTCTCCTGCACATCGCCACCGACTGGCCGGGCCACTACCCTCACGCCGAGACGGTCATCGCCACCCTGGCCACGGCAGGTGCCGACCCCAACGCACGCTTCGTCGGCGCCCACACCGAGACTCCTCTGCACTGGGCCGCCAGCAATGACGACATCACCGCGCTGGACGCCCTCATCCACGCGGGCGCCGACATCGAGGCCTCCGGCGCCGTCATCGGCGGCGGCACCCCACTCGCCGACGCGCGCGGCTTCGGCCAGTGGCAGGCGGCGCGCAGGCTCCTGGAGCACGGCGCTCGTGCGGATCTGCAGGACGCGGCCACCCTTGGCCTGCTCGACCAGGTCGAGGCCTTCCTCGCCGCCCCGGACTCCCCTACCGAGTCCGAGATCACCAGCGCCTTCTGGGGCGCCTGCCACGGTGGTCAACTCCCCACCGCCGAGCGTCTGATGCGGCAAGGGGCAGACGTGAACTGGATCGGCTATGACGACATGACACCTCTGGACATCGCCCGCGCGCAGGACGCCGACGATGTCGTGCGTTGGCTGATCGCCCGAGGTGCCAAGGGGCGCGCGGACTTCGGGTGAGTCACGCTCCCGCCCAGGTTCAAACTGCGCCCACTCGGTCTCAGGCGCCTCGGCCCGCGAAAGCGCCGTCGGCCGTGAAGGCCAGCTTGGCGAAGCGTTCGCCCATACGGCGGTGGGTCGCGGCGTCCGGGTGGATCTGGTCGGGCAGCGGCAGCTCGGCGGAGTCGGCTTTCCCGTACAGGTCGCGGCCGTCCAAGTAGTGCAGGTGCGGGTCCTCGGTCGCTCGCTGCTCCACGATCCGGGCCAACTCGTCACGGATGACGCCGAGGGTCAGCTTCCCGCTCCCGATCTCCTCCGGCTTCCCCATGGCGACGAACCCCAGCCGCCCCTCACCGAGGGCGCTGAAGTCCGGCGCGCTGGGACCGGGCGTGTCCTCATGGATGGGACACAGAATGGGCGAGACGACCAGCAGTGGTGTGGTGGGGTGCCCTTCGCGGATGGTGTCGAGAAAGCCATGGACGGCGGGGCCGAAAGCGCGCAGGCGCATCAGGTCGGCGTTGACCACGTTGATGCCGATCTTGATGCTGATCAGGTCGGCGGGGGTGTCCCGCAAGGCGCGGGCCGTGAACGGGTCGAGCAGGGCGCTGCCGCCCAGGCCGAGGTTGATCAGCTCCACGCCGCTGAGGGAGGCGGCGAGTGCGGGCCAGGTGGTGGTGGGGCTTGCGGCGTCGGAGCCGTGACTGATCGAACTGCCGTGGTGCAACCACACCTTGCGGCCCCGGTCCGGCGTGGGCACGATGGGTGCGTCGGTGCGCAGGGCGACCAGTTCGGTGGTCTCGTTGTGCGGCAGCCAGATCTCGATGTCCTTGACGCCGTCGGGCAGTTCGGTGAAGCGCAGGGTGCCGACCGGGCCGGACCGGCGCTCGGCGGATCCGGCTTTCATGTCGATGGTCAGGGTGTGGCCGCCGCTCACGGTCTCCTGACCGGCAAGGCGGCCGTCGACGAGCAGGTCGTACAGGCCGTCCGGTCGGGGCGGGGCGCCGACGTAGACGCGCTTGGTGGGCAGCGTGTCCAGTTCGACGGCGGTGGCCCGGGTGCGGAAGACAAGGCGTACGCCGGAGGGTTGGGACTCCGCCATGGCCAGCTGTCCGTCGGAGCACTGGGCGCGGGCCCGTGCGGGCAGCCGGTGCGGCAGGACGCCGTGCGCGGTCTGCTCCAGATCGAGTGCGCCGCGCAGGATGTCCGCGGTGATGGGTGTGGTGATCCAGTCGTGCTCGGTATGCATGGTCTCCGCCTGCTGATCAAGGTTTCTGAGTTGTCGGGAAGCACCGATGAGCCCGGCGCCGGTCGTACGCCGCCACTCCCACAGGAGTCGACTCGCCGGGAGCCGACCCGCGCGGGAGCCGTTTCGCGGGAGCCGACCCGCGGGAGCCGATTCGGCCGGCGCGGCGCCCTGGTCAGGGCTGCGGCCAGTTCCGGAGCAGGGCGTCGAGGGCGTCCAGGATGCGTGCCCACGTCTCCTGCGAATCGGGCTCGCTGTGGCTGAAGCCCCCTGCCATCTCCAGGCTGACGTAGCCGTGGAAGACGCTGCCCAGCATCCGGACCGCGTGGGTCTGGTCGGGCTCCGTCAGGTCGTAGCCGCGCAGGATCGCCCGCGTCATCTGTGCGTGCCTGCCGCCTGCGCTTGCGGCCGCTGTCTCCGGGTCGAGCCTCAGCTGAGCCGCGGCGTAGCGCCCGGGGTGCTCGCGACCGTAGTCGCGGTAGACGTTGGCGAGCGCGGTCAGGGCATCCTTCCCGGCCCGCCCTGCCAGTGCGGCGGCGCCCCGGTCGGCCAGCTCTTCCAGGGAGAGGAGAGCGATCCTCGTCTTGAGGTCCTGGGAGTTCTTCAGATGCGAGTACAGACTCGCGACCTTGACGTCGAAGCGCCTGGCGAGCGCCGAGACGGTCACCTGCTCGAAGCCGACCTCATCGGCCATCTCCGCCCCGGCCAGGGCCAGGCGTTCCGCGGTCAGTCCTGCGCGAACCATGCCCCACCTCCCTTCGGCATAACTGATTATGCAATTACCTAACACCTTTAGGCAAATCAGCTAGCCGTTCAGGACGCAGGGGGTACCGTCAGACCGTCTTGACCGTTCCCCCATCGATCACGTAATCCGCTCCGGCGACGTTGCCCGCCACGTCGGAGAGCAGGAACGTGATCAGCGACGCCACCTCCCGGGGCTCCGTGATCCGCCCGGTGGTGATGCCGAACGCCTCCGGGATCCGCTCGAGGAACGCCCCGTGCTCGGCCCCGAAACCGGCCGCCACCTTGCCGCCGAAGCCATCGGGATCCTCCCAGATGGCAGTGCGCACCACACCGGGCGAGACGGTGTTGACCCGCACACCCCGCGGCCCGAACTCCTCGGCAAGGGACTTGCCCAGCGAGGTGAGCGCCGCCTTGGCCGCGCTGTAGGCGACGGGACCGGCCGCGGGCAGACGGGAGTTGATGGACGAGACGTTGACGATCGCGCCCCGGCGCTCGATGAGACTGGGCAGCGCGGCGCGGCTGACGCGGACCGCGCTGAGCAGATTGAGGTCGAAGATGCCCTGCCACTGCGCGTCGTCGGTGTCGAGGAAGCCGATAGGCTCCACCGCGTCACCGCCGCCGACGTTGTTCACCAGCAGGTCGATGCCGCCCAGCTCGGCGAAGGCGCCGTCCATGAGCGTGGCCACCCCCTCCGGAGTGCCGAGGTCGGCCGATACGGCGAAGGCTCCCGCCTCTTTGAGTTCGGGGGTGATGGTGCGCGCCGCACCCACCACGCGTACGCCCTCGTCCACCAGCGTCCTGACGGTTGCCAGGCCGATCCCGCGGCTGGCGCCGGTGACGACGGCGGTCTTGCCATTGAGGTCGAGCTTCATGCTGTTCCATCTCCTTCAGGCGAACACTTCTTGACCTACAGGTACAAAATATGGATGCGCGTCAGCGGTGCGGAACCACTGAACGCCGAGTTTTCGAAAACTGAATGTTGAATGCCGAATGGACGAATTCCGCCGAGAGGCCACTCAATGGCGACGGCGCGGGAAGGTCAGAGGGAGTCGACCGTCGCGTCGATCACCCTGGAAAGGCGCTCCGGCCCCTCCGCGACACGTGCCATCAGCCGCAAACCGACGACCGTGGTCAGCAGCAGGCTCCCGACGGCGCGAGCGTCACGGCCGGAGGCGATCTCCCCCGCCCGCTGCCCCTTCTCCACCAGCGCGGAGAAGGCTTCCTCGGTGCGGTCGAACATGCGCCGGACGAGCTCGGTCGCCATCTCGTCCGTCCCGGCCAGCTCCGCCGCGGTGTTCACCGCCATGCAGCCGCGCCGGTCCGGGTCGGCGAGGTCCATCTCGACGAGCAGCCACAGCGCCGCACGCAACCGCTCCTTCACCGGCCCCGACTCCTCGAGCATCTCGGTGAGAGCCACGGCCTGACTGTCGCGGTAGCGGCACAGCGCCCGCTCGAACAGCGCGTGCTTGCTGCCGAAGGTGTTGTAGAGACTGCCCTTGCCGATACCGAGCGCGTCAACGAGGTCCTGGGGCGTGGTGGCGGCATACCCCTTGCGCCAGAACACGTCCATGGCCCGCTCGACGGCGGCGTCCGGATCGAACTGCTTCGGCCTTCCCATGATCAGGAGCCTAGGCCGTTCTTGACCTCCAGGTCAAGAACTTCGCTCAGGCAGCTCGACGCACGCGTGCGGCCTTACGGGCCTCCGCCATCTCACGGGATTCGGCGGTCCGGCGAGAGCCACCGCCGGAGCGGCCGGGCTGCCCCGGGCGCGTGCCCATCCCCCGGAAGGGGGCGCCGCCGCGCTGCTTGGGACGCTCCGTGGGCGCGCTGCCGCCGATCGGCACGCCGGAAGGGGCCTTCGCGCCCGTGATGCGGCTCAACTCGGCTTCACCGGAACGAACTTGGGTGATCTGCGGCCGGATCCCGGCGGCGGACATCAGACGGTTCATGTCCCGGCGCTGGTTCGGCGTGACCAGGGTGACGACACTGCCGGACTCACCGGCGCGGGCCGTACGGCCGCCGCGGTGGAGGTAGTCCTTGTGGTCGATGGGCGGGTCGACGTTCACGACCAGGTCGAGGTTGTCGATGTGGATGCCGCGAGCCGCGACGTTCGTGGCCACCAGGACCGTCACGGCGCCCGTCTTGAACTGGGCGAGCGTGCGGGTGCGCTGGGGCTGGGACTTGCCGCCGTGCAGGGCGGCGGCGCGGACGCCGCTGCCCATCAGGTGCTTGGTGAACTGGTCGACGGCGTGCTTGGTGTCCAGGAACATGAGCACCCGGCCCTCGCGCGCCGCGATCTCGGTGGCGGTCGCCAACTTGTCGGCGCCGTGCACGTGCAGTTCGTGGTGCTCCATCGTGGTGACCGCGCCCTTGGAGGGGTCGACCGAGTGGACGACGGGGTCGTGGAGGTAACTGCGGACCAGGAGGTCGACGTTTCGGTCGAGCGTGGCGGAGAACAGCATCCGCTGGCCGTCGGGGCGCACCTGGTCGAGGAGTTCCGTGACCTGGGGCATGAAGCCCATGTCGGCCATCTGGTCGGCCTCGTCCAGAACGGTGATGCTCACCCGGTCCAGGCGGCAGTCCTTGCGCTCGATGAGGTCCTTCAGACGCCCGGGCGTGGCGACGACGACTTCGGCGCCTGAGCGCAGCGCACCGGCCTGCCTGCCGATCGACATGCCGCCGACCACCGTGGCGAGCTTCAGCTTCAGGGCACGGGCGTACGGCGTGAGTGCCTCGGTGACCTGCTGGGCGAGCTCCCGGGTGGGGACCAGGACCAGGGCGAGGGGCCGCTTCGACTCGGCGCGCTGACCGGCGGTGCGCACGAGGAGCGGGAGCCCGAAGGCGAGGGTCTTGCCGGAGCCGGTGCGGCCCCGGCCCAGTACGTCCCGGCCCGCGAGGGCGTTCGGCAGCGTGGCCGCCTGGATCGGGAACGGCTCGGTCACGCCGAGATCGGTGAGCGTCTTCAGCAGCGGGGCGGGCATGTCGAGCTCAGCGAAGGTCTCCGCCGCCGGGAGACCCGGGGTGATGGTGACCGGCAGTGCGAACTCGCCCTGCGGGGCGGCGGGACGGCGTCCCTGGCCGCCTGAGCGGTTGCCGGGACGGGGGCCGCCACCCTTGCGGGGGTTGGCACCGCGGGGGCCGCCGCCGTTGCGGGGATTGGAATAGCGGTCGTTCGTGCGAGCTGAACGGTTCACGTGGAACCTTCCTCGATATGGCACGCATCGAGGAATTCTCGGCGGATATCAACCGAACGAATTGCAAGCACGAGCCGAATAAAAGACAAACTTCTGTAAACAGCAACGAGCTGGTGCCCGCACCGTGAGG